>NZ_CEZPJD010000384.1:0-7428 GCF_983059655.1 Okeania sp. | reverse complement strand
CATAAGCTAATACTTCTCCAGTCTGATTATTAATTACAATAGCAGCAGCATGATGTGCATTATAAGAGGTAAGATTTTGAATTACTTGTTGGACTTGGGTAGTAACAAATTGTTGTAAAGGTCGGTCAATAGTAGTACGAATAACTGTAGGAGTTGTTGTTGTAGAGAAGTTTTGATTTATGGCAGTAGATTGATTTTCAGATAACCAAAATAGAAAATGTGGTGCAGCAATAATACCTTGATTTTTTGGTTGTAGAGTGATTTTTTCTGCAAGTACTTTTTCAGCTTCAGCGCTGGTAATATAATTGTCTTCAACCATGCGCTTCAGAACGTATATTTGGCGTTGTTTGAGGAGACTCCAATTATAGTAAGGGTTGAGGTCAGTGGGGTCGTTTGGTAAGGCAGCAAGAATAGTAGCTTGGGCCAGGTTGAGGTCCGTAGCTGAGATGCCAAAATAAGCGCGGGATGCTGCTTCTACCCCATAGATGTTTCCTCCCATCGGTAAACGGTTGATATATGCTTGCAGGATTTGATTTTTGTTCATCCCTGCTGTGATGCGCCAAGATAGCCAAATTTCACGAACTTTGTTGCCGAAGGTGCGGGGTGTGGGTTCCAACATTCGGGCAAGTTGCATGGTGATAGTAGAAGCTCCACTAACTATTTGTTTAGCTTGGATAGCTTCGAGGAGCGATCGCCCTATTGCTTTCATGTCTAGAGCGCCATGTTGATAATATCTTTTGTCTTCTGCTGCGATGATGGCGTTGATAAATAGAGGTGAAATTTGCTCTAGGGGGACGACTACTGTATTTTCTTGGTCGCGGGTAAGAATAGTTCCGAGTGGCAAACCGTTGCGGTCGATAAATTCTAGGGTTTGTTGGTTTTGAGCTATGTCTTGAGGACGAATGGGGGCAAACAGAGGGAGCGATCTGACACTCAAGCACAATAGTACAAAGCTCAGAATAAATTTGTACTTGGGTTTGGCTTGCTGCCATTTTTGTTTAATATTTTTTGATATGTGTTTGGTGATTTTTATCATAAAAAGTCTTGAGCTAATAAAATCTTACTTTTGACTTTTGACTTCTGACTTCTGACTTCGTTAATGCTGTGGGCGTTTAACTCGAATCAATTGATCTGTTAATGTTTCTTGTGCAGAAATAGCATCATTAATTCTGTTAGCCATTCTTTCTCTGTCAAAATCATCTTTGCAAGCAATAATACCTCCATGATTTGATAAGGTACGATGCAGTCGAAAAAAATCAACTCTATTTAAGGTTAAAACTGCACGTTCATTTTGAGTAGCAAAAGCTAGTACCTCTAGATCGGGAATCTTTTGGTTAGCTAATCCTGCTTCTTGTACTGTGAGAACATCGTGACCAAAAGTTCTTAGTAATTCTACAACCCGTCTAGGAAACTGTTCGTCAGCATAGAGACGTACCATAGGTTAAATCTCCTCATTTTCTCGAATAGCTAACTCAATATCCTGAGAATATATCTCAGCATAAGTCCAAGCATTAACTAGATCCGCTGCTTGGAGACTGGGATAGTCTTGCAGCAATTCCGACTCACCGACACCCAAACGACGAGCATTAACTAATACCCAAACAGGTATACGAGTACCAGCAATACAGGCGTTACCACCACAAACACCGGGAGTTTTTTCAATACCAGACCAAGTATTAGCCAAACTTTGAGTTAAAAGCTGAATAGCTTGAAATTTTTCTGCTGGAGTTAGTGCCAAAAGTTGGGGTTCTAAATCTTTTAATTTCATAGTTGACTCTTGAGTATCTATTATAATTGGCAAGTTTTTTATCAAAGTTTTGATGTGGTAGAATCAGAAACAAAATCTACAGAGTTTCTCCAAAAGTGACATCTTCATACAAACTATCAATGCTAGTCCGAAAGTTAATACTTGCCAGGTGAATTTCACTGCCTTGAGTATAAGTGTGCAATACCCAAAGACCTTCAGCATTACGACGGAAACATTCTAAACGCTGGCGTTTTTGGTTAATCAAAACGTATTCTTGCAAAGTTGGTAATTGCTGATAGTTGGCAAATTTGTCACCGCGATCAAATGCTTCTGTGCTTTCTGATAAAACTTCCACTATTAAACAAGGATATTTTTTATGATTTGGCAAAGCTTTATCTCTGGTGTCGCAAGTTACCATAACGTCCGGATAGTAGAATGTATTGGTAGTTTCTATATGAGCTTTCATATCTGACATATAGACACGACAACCACTGCCTCGGAGATAATTTCTTAACAGTGCAAATAAGTTTCCAGCAATTGTCACATGGGCATCACTAGCACCTGCCATTGCGTATACTTGTCCATCAATATATTCGTGTTTGACGGGACTGAGTTCTTCTTCTGTGAGATATTCTTCAGGAGGAATATAGTTTGTGTTTTGCTTAGCAATCATGGTTTGGGAGATAGAGATATTAGAGTTGTCGCTAAATAGAGGGAAAAAAATCGCTCCAACCCAGACAGAGCAATTATTCCAAGGTTTTTTAGCTCTCAATAGCTACAATCCTTATAGAAGAAGGTTTTTGGGGATTTTTTAAGTTATAAAGCGACAAGTCTATTATATAGATTTCTGAACTTTGGGATGCTTTGGAAGAATTATTTTACTCGATAGTCATGTTTTTAAAATAATTTCTCAACCATTCATTGACTAAAATTTGTACGTCAATTTTTCTCTGTTCAGCAATTTTAGCGATCAATTGTTCGACATCTGGTTCGAGATAAATGGAGTAATGAAACTTGGCATCGGGATGGTAAAACTTGCTTTTTTCTGCTTGATAAAAGTCGTACTCTGATTTCATAATTGCCTCTTTCGCCTTCAAGTAATAACTTACAGCGCTTTTCATTTGAATAGACCACAAAATTATTTTTGGCGCTTAGAGTAGGGAGTAGGGAGTAGGGAGTAGGGGGTAGAAAAATGCTTTTGGGTTGCCCATACTAACTGTAGTCTATCCATGTGAAAAGCGCTATAATTAAACAATAGCTAAAACAGAATCTTGAACAACTTTTGGCAATTCAATTATTACAAAATAATCAACAGGATAAAGATAATCTTCTCCACTTTCATCTACTATTCTTAGAACGCCATCTTTTGTTGCATCTTCATCAGTTAAAACCACTTAAGTTTCAACTAAAGACTTGTTTTCTTGGCGAGTAGGTTTGATTGGTGTCGAAATGATTTGTCTGCCACTAGCAGCTTGTTTTTTTTCTAAATCTTCAACCATAGCGTGTAAATTATAATTAAAAGATTTAGCATATTCTTCTCGGTATTTATAAATTTCTGCTAATACTTCATCATGCCACATATTTATTTAATCTCCTATTAGCTCCAAAGGTGTACAAATAGTTGGTAAAGGATATCCAAATTCCAGACTAATTTGTCCTAATTTTTTCTGAATCTGGGCGTTAGCAATGTGCTTACAATTCCATGTTAACAGGTAATCTAAACCATAGAATGTAGCCAGGGCAATATTTCAACAATTAATAATTAATAATGAATAATTAATAATTACCTCTCTTTGATCTGAGAGATGTAAAGTGTGAACTGACTCCGGCATTTTTCCCACCAATCCATAGTAATTTGTCGATTAGCCATCAGGATTAAGTTATTACTCGATCTGAGAGTTAGATAGCCAATTATACTGGTTTCGATATATACAGTTTCAGTCACAAATTTTGTTCATCCATAATTATTCACTTTCTAATAATAACTTAATCAAACAATAGCTAAAACAGCATCTTGAACAATTTTTGGCAATTCAATTATTACAAAATAATCGGCAGGATAAAGATAATCTTCTCCACTTTCATCAACTATTCTTAAATCACCATCTTTTTTTGCCTCTTCATCAGTTAAAACCACATAAATTTTATGTAATCCCAAAGAAGCAGGATAATCTTTATTTTTAATACAAACTGCAAATTGAGCTTCATATTTCAGATTAATCATAGTTTTTAATCCAAATAAAATTTACGTTTAATTTCTTTTTTACCAATTACATTGATTTTGTCTCCATGAGGAATTAGTCTTGGGTAAAGAAGAATGATTTTACTCAGTAGTCATATTTTTAATATGATTTCTCAACCATTCATTGACTAAAATTTGTACGTCAATTTTTCTCTGTTCAGCAATTTTAGTGATAAATTGTTCGACATCTGGTTCGAGATAAATGGAGTAATTAAACTTAGCATCGGGATGGTAAAACTTGCTTTGTTGTGCTTGGGAAAAGTCGTATTCTGATTTCATAATTGCCTCTTTTGATAAACTTGAGTTTCAGTTAAGGTAGCTTTACGAGCTGAAATAATCCGAATTAGATAGGAGGATTTATTGATTTCTTTAAAGGTATGGATAACAACCCTTAAAATACCTGTTTCATCTAAGCCCATAGTAATCCATCTATCTTCATCTTGACTATGTTCTTCATCGTAGATTGTTAATTGATAAGGATCTTGGAAAACAGTTTATGCTAAACGAAAATTTAATTTATGTTTGCGAATATTTTGTTTTTCTTTGGCCGGATTCCAATCAAAGTTATAATCCAAAGCAATGTATCATTGTAAATGTAGGGGCGAATGGCATTGGCTAACGCCAAGCTCCGCTAACGCCCTCACTCAATTTAGTGTCCGTGCGTAACTCCTGTTCTAATAGAAAATATGGCTTTATTTACTACTGTCATTTTCCAAGAGCTTGTAGTTAGATAAATATAGTAAAAATTTATTTTTAGAGCATATCTGAAAAGTTGTTTTATACTGAATTTTGCCCCCCGAGCAAGCCAATTCTGGGGGGAACAAGAGTCAATTTGCTTTTAAAAGTCCCCCAAAATTGGGGGATTTAGGGGGCTTTGATGTAGCAAATGAGACTTCTCAGACAACCTCTTAGTCAACTCTATTTATTAAAAATTAGAAGTAATTGTTCATTCTTGAATCTACGAAAATAATGAAATATACTAAATTTTTAAACTCTACTCTAGAAAAACTAATACCAAAAATTCATGCCTGGTTAAAATCACTAAGAATTAGACTAAAAAAACAATTCCAAATAAGCATCTTAATTGTAGCAACTTTCTTGGTTATTTTATATAGCTCAATTTCACCTGCATTGACTCAGGAAAAACCTGTAACTATCCAAGTATTAATGTCAGCTACCACAGCTACTCAATTAGAACCAATTCAAACAGACTTTAACAAAAATCACCCAAATATTAACTTAGAAATTGTCAAAGCTCCTAACGATACTAATTTAGTAGAAGACCTTTATACTTCCTCTTTTTTACTAGGAGATTCACCCTATGACCTAGCTTATATGGATACAGTTTGGGTGCCAAAATTTGCTGCTGCTAACTGGTTACAAGACCTTTCTGAAAAAATTGATAAACAACAATTAAAAGAAACTTATGTGTCAGGAGATATAGAAGGAGGAACTTACAAAAATAAACTTTATTGGATGCCATTAGTCTCCAATGGAGGTATGCTTTATTATCGCACGGACTTATTAAAAAAAGGTGGATTTGAACCTCCCAATACCTTTGAGGAGCTAATCAAAATATCGCAAGAATTACAACAGCAAGGATTAGTTGAATGGGGATATATTTGGCAAGGTAAACAATATGAAGGTTTATCCGCAATGTTTATCGAAATCCTCAAAGGTTATGGAGGTTTTTGGGTTAATCCAGAAACAAATGAAGTAGGATTAGATAAACCAGAAGCTATAGAAGCAGTAGACTTTTTACGCACAACTATTACCGCTGGAATTTCTCCTCCTGGAGTAACTACTTATGCAGAAGAAGAAACCCGTCGTTTATTCCAAAGTGGTAAGACTGTTTTTCTGCGCAATTGGCCTTATGTATATCCATTAGCATCAAAATCAGAAATAGCTGAAAATTTTGCTATTAAACCAATGGTTCATGCTTCAGGAAAAGAAAGTGGAGCTTGCTCTGGTGGATGGGGATTAGGAATAGTTAAAAGTACAAAACATCCAGAGGAAGCATGGGAAGTTATTCAATACTTCAACAAACCAGAAGTTCAACGTAAGTTTATTTTAGCAACAGGTCTTGTTCCGGCGAGAAAATCACTTTTTAATGACAAGATTCTAGTAGAAGAATTTCCTTACTTACCAAACTTATTTCCAGTAGTTGAAAATTCTGTATTACGTCCTCCCATTCCTCAATATGCTCAAGCTTCAGATATTTTACAACGTTATCTTAGCGCTGCTTTAACTGGTTCCCGTACTCCAGAATTAGCAATGAAAGGTGCCGCTGCAGAAACTTGTGCTTTATTGGGAACTTGAAGAAGGAGTTATACCGTTTAACTAAAGTTAGAAGTTATATTTTATATCAAGTTGCAGTGATTAACCACAATATAAAAAGATGAAAAAGATGACATACTCCTCAAGAGTCATCTTAAGATGACTTAAACTATTAGCCAAGGATTTCAATCCTTGGCGAGCCATGTCATTTTATACCATTTTGAAAAAATAATGTTACGAATAATAAGCACTATAAAAAGACTTTCAGATAAAGTATGTTTGACGAAAAAGGTGATTTGCAATATCAAAAATGGTATTAAATATATTCATTCTGCATTCTAAATTCTAAATTCTGTTTGCGGAGCATGACAAACGGAAATTATAATAAATACCCTAACTATAGCAATATGATTTGAGTTGTGAGATATTGAAAATTTTTAGGGAACAGGGAACACCGGAGCTGGGAACAGAGAAGAGGAAAAAAACGTATCATATGAATATAATAATCGCTATATTCTACACTTTTAAGGAACACCTCAATTCTCACAACTCATTCCTGATTGCTATATTTGTAGCAAACATTTATCAATTTGGTATTAGCGAGCCATGTCATCCGCCAAGAAATTTATTTTTTGGCTCACAGCAAAAGTCATCTTAAGATGACTAAAGATAGCTAATTTATTATTGCTAATTAATGAGACTTGATATATAGCACTACAAGAATTGGGCGCGGACATTTTTCAATGCTAAAACCCTTTTACATTTTGCTATTCCCTGTTCCCTGTTCCCTGTTCCCTGTTCCCTATTCCCTATTCCCTAGCGACATAGAAATTAATGACAATAAACACAATTGAAAAAAGAGAAAAATTAACAGGATTGCTCTTGATTTTACCAGCTATTCTAATATTACTATTCGTATTCGTTTATCCCATTGGCAGAGCTTTTTGGTTAAGTCTATTTACAGAAAATTTAGGTACGGAATTAAAACCTATTTTTTCCGGCTTAACCAACTACAATCGAATGTTAACTGATGGTCGTTTTTGGCAAAGTTTATGGAACACTACAATATTTACAACCATCTCCATTTTTCTAGAATTAATATTAGGAATGAGTATCGCTCTTATCTTAGATAAATCATTCCGAGGACGAGGTTTTGTTCGTA
>NZ_CEZPJD010000383.1:0-7432 GCF_983059655.1 Okeania sp. | reverse complement strand
TTCTCCCTTATGGTTATTAACAACAGGAAAAGAAATTAATATTAAATCTCTCAGAAGAATACTTCAATTTTGGGCAAAATATCATTTTCAGCAGCAATGGAAATATGATGATGTTCAAAGTTTAATAAAATCTCCAGCACTAGAAGATTTGAATTGGGTTTCTTGCTCCGAAGCAATCCTTTTTGATTGGGAAACTAACCCAGAAATAGGAACAGCAACTCCAAGAGATTATAATGCTTTTCAAGTATTAGCTGATATTATCGCATCAAAAATCACAGAAACTCCCCTAAAAATAGGAGTTAAAGAAAGGCAGTTTTTCAAAGGACCTAATATTGGGGAAGTGGTAGAATGGCCTCCAGAAACTATTTATAATAAGGGAGGAAAAATTGTAGGTTGGGCAAGCGTATTTATTCAAGTTACCGTACAACAGCGATACTTTAATTCCCATCCATTTATTCAATTACATACAGGAGTTAGAAGATTTACTAATAACAAAAATTTCTCTCCAGCAAGTGGTAGAAAAGCAAACTTACATTTCCAAACAAAACCCGATTATTGGTGTGAAGGATTTCCGATTAAAAATAGTATTCAATCTGTAGCTATTAAGTGGTTTAAAAAACAGGGAAGAGAAGATAAATACGATCTGAACTTTGCCGACGAACCAGTGGCTGAAATATTAAAACTATTAGGGAAAAATTTTATTAATCCAAATCCTAAAAAGATTATAGAGCAAACACCAGAAATTATTCCAGAAGTACCACTAGAAAATAACGTCACAATTTTATTACCTTACTCAACTGCTTTAAAAAAACCATCAAGGATTCCAATTAACAATGGCTTGTTCTTCCACGACCGCTATATTATCGATCTAGCTATTAAGGAGAAATTTAAGGATAGGTTAGAACCAACCAAGATATTAAACCCATATCAATCTGATATAAAATCAGAAATTACTAAAGACGATCAAAATCTAGCAGAGTTAATTAGGCGTAAATATCCTAATAAAATTTGGATGGGATTGAGCAGTTCTTCTGAAGATATAAAAGAAGGAATTAAAGCAGCTCTAAGCGAATTGAAACTTCTTGACTCAGAAAATAGCCCAATTAATTTTGAAGAAGTTAGTCTTGATAAAGCTAATACTTTACGAGCAGCTCTAGATGAAAATGGAGATAATGGCAGAAAAAATTATATAGCTGAAAATTTCTCAAAGCAAACAGAACAGAATCCAGGGGCAATTATTATTCATACTTTTGATAAAGATTATGCAGAATACAAAAA
The DNA here is from genome assembly GCF_983059655.1 of Okeania sp. Classification (NCBI taxonomy): domain Bacteria; kingdom Bacillati; phylum Cyanobacteriota; class Cyanophyceae; order Oscillatoriales; family Microcoleaceae; genus Okeania; species Okeania sp. The sequence continues at coordinate 6,154 of NZ_CEZPJD010000383.1, read as the reverse complement.
CGGTAAAGACCCGAAAAAAATCAATAGAAAATCTTTTTGCCCTTTAAATATAGTTTCACAATTTATTGTCAAAGATGGAGCAAAGCAAAAATACAACAATGCTATTTTAGATGTAATTAGACAATTAGGAATTACTTACCCCAAGAAATATCAGCAGATTATTCTTCCAAATGGTAAAAATTTTGAAGTGCCAGAAAATTTAACATTTGTCGGATTAAGACTGTTGAGAATTACTGGTAAAACGGCTTTCGATAATAAAGCAAAAAGTTTACCTGTATTTGTCAGAATATCTAATCAAACTGGAGAAGTAGAAGTAAATTTATTAGACATTAATAATAAACCTTCTTTATCAACTGGTTGGATATCTTATTCAGAAGCTATATTGAAATTGGGTAAAGATGAAATTAAACCTGTTTTGCTGAAAAATAAAAAAGCAGAAATAAAACAGTTTATAGAGAACACTTTAAAACTTTTCTCAGGGAATACTTTACTTTTAATGCAACAAGACAATATTCGTAGTGTTTTACGTTGCCTACAACTCAAAAATATGCGCCTAGATAAAATTAGTTTTGATGACAATCTGAATAATTTTGTAGATATAGATAAATTTCCAGGTTTGAGAATAGTTGTATGTCGTACTATCGAAAAAGAAACTCCTGATAATTTTATTATTAAGAATAGAAATGACGAAAAATTTAACGGGAGAGATAGATATCGTACTTTTTATGAATTATGGAAATTTGATAAATTTACCTGGATAAGTAGTGGCGATCGCGGAAACCAACAACCAAATGCAAATGCTTCAAGGTTAGATAAATGGTTTCAAGAATGGGGAAAAAACGAGGAAAATGAATCTGAAAAAATAGCTCAAAATCAGGTAAGTAAAGAAGATAATAAATCAAATAAAGGAAAAAGAAAAAAGTTAGAAAAACCTAGAGAAGTAGACCCAGACTTTACAGAAAAACAAGCACATTTTGGCAGAGGAAAAGAACTTTCAGTTGTAGCAGTTCCATCAAAAGAAAAAGATTTTAGAGGAGTTTGGGCAGCGATCGCCCATGACCTCCGTAAAGGTGCAATTCAATATGAATATACTTTACAACTGCCACTTCCTCTAGATATGGCTAAAAAATTGGATGAATATTTTCGGGTACTAGATGAAGATGAAATAGACAATGATGATAATACTGGGGAATTGGAAGAAGAATAGGAACCCACATTCCGCACTTCAAAATTTAACCTCAAAAAAAAAGACCAATAGAATAGATATGTGTTGGGTTTCGGTTCCTCAAGCCAACCTACGCCAACCCATTTTATCAGTGATATTAGTTGTGATGAAAAATCACAGACAAATTATTTGCCGGCATTTCTACCATCTCCACAAACCTTAACCCCTCCTTCTCCGCTACTGCGATAACATCCTCTAAATTTCTCAATCCCCACTCAGGATCTTGAGAACGCAAAGACTCATCAAAACTCAGATTACTCGGTGCAGTATGTTCCCCACCTTGTTTGTACGGACCGTACAAATATAGCACCCCATCCTTCCGCAACAAACGCCCTGCACCTGCCATTAATCCCAGACAAGTTGACCAGGGACTAATATGAATCATATTAATATTGACAATAGCAGTAATCTCAATACCTTCTTTTTCCAAGGCCCAAACCGACTCCCGCACATCAATATCAAGAGGAGAATGCAGATTATCTGACGGACTATGTTGTTGCCAAGCTGCAATACTATCGCGCAACATTGGGTTAGGGTCAGAAGGAAACCACTGACGAGGTTGCAACTGGGGAGAAAAGAAAACAGAATGTTCTCCCGTACCACTAGCAATTTCTAAAATATTTCCCGTTGGAGGCAAAACTCGCTGTAGCACTTCCAAAATAAATGAGCGGTTGCGCTCAGTTGCCGGAGCATATTGCCGAGCATCACTAAAAGAACTCATAGTTCAAGAATTTAGAATTTAGAATTTAGAATTTAGAATTTAGAATTTAGAATTACTTCTTCTTAGTAAATAATATAAAATCCTGATAATTACTATATCCAAGTCATTGCGACGGTTACTCCGTGGAAGGTTTGCGTAGCATTCCGTAAGGAAAGCAATCTCAAGGGTGCGCGGAGATTGCTTCCTATCGTCGCAATGACGACTGTTTAACCGGATTTTATATAAGAGGATTGAATCAAAGGAAAATTTTTCTTTATTATTCCCTTAAAAGGCTATGCTTTAAAGCACAATTTTTCGGTAATTATTAAATTTTTTAACTAGCTATTAGCTTTTAGCATTCAGCTTTTTAAGCTTGGGTTAAAATCCCCTTCTCAATATTTCTTCTGACTGCTGACTGCTGACTGCTGACTGCTTATTCAACGGGACTGGCGCGATTCGAACGCGCGACCTAGCGCTTCAGATTTGTGTGAGTTTCCCCACTCTCTGGACTATCCCTTCACCATAGCTCTAAAATAGCTTTAGGTGGTGGCCTAGTTTAAGCAGAATTTTATTTCTTCTTAAAACTCTAGTCTCTGCACCTTCTTCACCAATAACTTAGGTAAAGCTTGGCTCAAGATTACCATATCTACAAAATAATAGACTTAGGCTTCCTTGAATTTGACCACATTCACTCACGGAGTTTCCTCACATGGTGCCCGATACTTCAGGAGGCGCTTGCTCTATCCATCTGAGCCACAGCCCCATATTTTTTATTTAATCAGTAGAATATATTTATTTAACTTGTATGCAAAATACCCTACATATTAATATTAAAATCCCGCAGCAATATTCCGCAGGACTTTAATATTAACTTAATTAACTTTGGACTTTAACTAAATTTAAGGTGCTAAAGCATTACCCCGGAGAAGACTACCAATAGTTTTAGCAGTAATCTTCATCTGAACTAAAGGATTAGCAGGTACAACAGTTTTGTACAAATAACTATCAAAAGTTAGCTTCTGCACATCCATATCAGCACACATTTCTACAAAAGCTTCGCGAGTAGCATCAGAACGATAGAATACTCTCTGTAAAATATCCAACACTTTATAAGTCATGCCATACTTCTTATCCCACCGCTTCAGATAAAGTTTTAAATCTGCTTCAGTAGGAATAGTCGCACCATTATTAGAAGTCTCAACAATAGTTTCAGCACACATCCGAGCAGACTTAGCCGCAAAATAAATACCTTCACCAGAAGACTTAGTTACAGTACCCGCAGCATCTCCCACTAGAGCAACTCTACCACGAACCCGACGAGGACGAGGATGTTCGGGAATGGGGTGAGCTTCTACCTTAATAATCTCTCCACCTTCCAGACGCTTTGCAGCACGAGCGCGAATACCTGCTTGTAACTGTTTAATTCTGGCCTGGTTAGGTTTCATTGTGCCAGTACCCACAGCAACGTGGTCATATTTAGGGAATACCCAAGCATAGAAGTCTGGAGAAACATCATCACCCACATACATCTCTGCTAGGTCTTCATAATATGCCATGAGATGCTCTGGAAGACGAATACGCTCTTGGAAAGCGATCGCGTAATTATAATCTCCAGCATCCATGGCCTTAGCTACGCGGGAATTTGCCCCATCAGCTCCAATAACTAAATCTACTTTTAAGGTCTTAGCTGTGCCTTGGATATCACCTTCTGAATGGTCAGAGTAATGAATAGTGTAGGGGTCTCTATCATTAGTAGGAATATCAAGTTTATAAACCGTGCCATTTATTAGGTTAGCTCCGAGAGAAGCTGCTCGGTCTCTCAGGAAACCGTCTAAAACTTCCCGACGGCACATACCTATATATTCGTCTTCTTTTTCTATATGGATATCCACCTCAACATTGGAGGGAGATATCATTTTCATCTTTCTAACGCGACGATCTATAATTTCTGCTGGTAGGTCAAATTCACTCACCATACAAAGAGGAATAGCTCCACCGCAAGGTTTAGCATTATCTAGTTTACGTTCAAATAAATAAGTTTCAATACCTGCTTTTACTAAAGTTTCAGCAGCAGATGAACCTGCTGGGCCAGAACCAACTACAGCAACTCTTAGAGTCAAAGGTCTTCTCCCAATCTTTTTTTATACTTACAAATTGGGATGGTATCACGGACTGGGGTGTCGTAGTTGATTCTCTGAGGGTATGTGAAGAAATTGCAACAGACCTTAATACTTTGATACTTTTTCTGAAAATGGACTTCTTTTAAGAATTTAGAATTTAGAATTTAGAATTACCTCCCCTTGATAAATTAAAGATAAAAATAGGCAATAGGGGTAATAGGGGTATGTATTAGGAAATAAGGATTTAATTTTTGTAGTATAAATTGGCCTAAATTAATCTCCTCTATTTCTTTAAGTGTATGAATAAAATTGCTGTTGCTTTGATTGACGGATATCAGCAGTACATTTCGCCGAGAAAAGGATTTTCTTGTGCTCATAGAATATTGTACGGCGATGAATCTTGTTCTCAATACATAAAGCGTATGTTTATAGAACAAGATTTTTCGAGAGCTATTCAAGCTGCACGTCAAAGGTTTAAAGCTTGTAAAGAGGCTAATCAAACTTTGAAGTTACAGGCAGTTAGTCTCGAAAAGAAATCCAAAAAAAAACAAGATTCTAAGTTAATTAATTGTTGCGGTGATGTAGCGGAAGAGAGTTGTGAGTGTGCTTTGCCAGACTGTAATGACTGTGATTTCCCAGAATTAGATTGTAGTCCAAACTTCGACTGTTGTGGTTCATAATCATCATAGGTATAGTCGGCAAATATCCAGTCTATTAGACATCCTTCTTTGTACTATAAATTTCCGGTGGTGGTGCATTGTAATTATTTTTGTTACCAGACACAGTAGTGGGAGCATCTTGCTCCCTTGCTTTAAGGATGCCCGCACTAGCTTTGAGGATACCCTGACTCGCAGGCAAGATGCCCGCACTAGCTTCGAGGATGTGCTGACTCGCGGGCAGGATGCCCGCACTAGGTATTGCTTATTCCTATTTACCATTACTATGCAGGACTACCAAATTTTCAATTACTTTGTCAATCAGATCGCAACCTTGTTCCACCGTTTCCACTTTTGCCAATTGACCCCGCAATTCCCCTGCTCCAGGAAAACCCTTAGCATACCAAGTCATGTGTTTGCGGGCTTGACGAATACCGCGATCGCCTTTATATTCCCATAGTGCCCGTAAATGGTCTTTAGCACATTCCATTTTTTCCACTGCAGTGGGCGCTACTTTTTCTACACCATTTTTCAAGAAATAATCAATTTCTCCCACCAAAAAAGGATAACCCAAAGTACCACGAGAACACATTACCCCATCAGCACCAGTTTCCTCCAAACAACGTATTGCAGCATCCACAGAAAAAATATCCCCATTAGCAATAACTGGAATAGAAAGTATTTCCTTAACTTTACCAATCCATTCCCATCTTGCTGGCCCATTATATCCTTGTGAACGAGTCCGACCATGTAAAGTTAACATTTGGGCACCAGCATCTTCCATTCTTTTAGCAAATTCTAGGATATTAATTTCTTGATTATTCCAACCAATTCTTGTTTTTACAGTAACAGGAACAGGTACAGCTTTTACCACTTTACTAACAATTTCTCCAGCTAATTCTGGCTGTCTTAATAATGAAGAACCCCCACCATTTTTGGTGATTTTATTAACAGGACAACCCATATTAATATCAACAGTATCAGCTCCTTCTTCTACTGCCATTTGTGCTGCTTCTGCCAAAAAATCTGGGCGACAATCAAATAATTGAATACTAATTGGTCGCTCATTATTATCAACTTCCATTATTTGAGGTAATTCTTTCACATAATGTAATCCTGTAGCATTTACCATCTCGGTATACATCATCGACTCTGGAGCATAACGACGTACTAGACGACGAAATACCAAATCTGTTACTCCTGATAATGGTGATTGAAGTACACGACTTTTTACTTCAAAGTTGCCAATTTTTAGTGGAGTAGCTAATTTTTGTTTTAATTCAGGAGATAAAATAGTCATTTCAGTTATCAGTTATCAGTACCTCTGGAATAAGGAGGCTTTATATAAGGAATATTCTCTTTTTTTATCCCCTTAAAAGGGCGAGACTTAAGACCAAAGTTTTTCGGCCATAGTTAATTAAAGATAATTTTTAAGATAATTAATTATATTATA
>NZ_CEZPJD010000382.1:5304-7439 GCF_983059655.1 Okeania sp. | reverse complement strand
AATTATCAATTATCAATTATCCATTATCCATTATCCATTAATGAATTCTTCCTTCAGGTAGGTACAATATTTACCTTAATTTTCACCCTTTCTTTAGTATCAGGCAACTTAACACTCAGTTTCTCAGCATCAAAATCACTATAGGGGTTGCCATCAATTTCTACAGAGCCAATTTTAATACTACCCGGAGGCAGAATATCTGGCGACACCCGTAGGATATTATCAGGGAAACCACCAGGAATAGGTTTAAAATAAAAATCCATTGGCTGCTTATTAACCAGGAGATTAGTATAAATAGCGGCGAGGAAACATAACTCTGTAGAGTGATAACCACTCATGGAGTGAGACCCCTTACCTCGTTCGTTACCACTTGCCAAGAAAGGAATACCATTAGCAAGAACATTGAAATAAACTCCACCATCTTCTGTATCGAGGAACCAGGCATTGTAAAAAGCAGCAGCTTCCCGCGCTAAACGATGATATTCTGGCTCTCCCAAAACTCCTGCAAGAATATAATAAGCTAGAATAGACTGTTCCTGTTGCCACCAAGCTTTGCGGTCATGCCACACAAAACGATGGATTTTTTCGTCTTCATCTAATACTCTTTCCACTACATCATACCAACCACCTCTTTGTTGGTCGCTACCTACTGCTGGCATAGTATCAGCAATTTTCTTGGCCATATCAACATAAGAATCTTTAGCTTTGAGGCTATTCATCCGCATCAAATTCCAGGCAATTTTCATGTTGTGACCAACTACTGCCCGGTTTTGCTGCCATCCCCAAGTATGGTCTGGACTCCAGTCTTCAAAGAATTTTTCATTGACAAAGGGAGAATTTTCGTAGTCTGAGAACCGCTTTTCAATAGTATCAAAGGTATATTCGAGCATATCAGCATATTCTGGTTTTTCTGTTGCTAACCAGAGATTAATTAGATATGCTGGTGCGTGGTCTCCCACTGAGTTCCAGTTTTTGGTACCTTTATTCCGTCCTAATGATTCGCTGAGGGGGTCTAGGGTTATGGGGTCTAGGTGAGAGTAGTAACCGCCGCGATCGCTCTTATCCAGGTAGAAGTCGTTGAATAGTTTGATGGTTTTCTCGGTATCGTCCATGATCCGAGGGTCGCCATTGAGCCGATATGTTTGTAATGGACCTGCCAGGGCGTAAATTTGTTCGTAAGCAGGAATAGCATCGTAGTCATCGCCAAATTCTGAAGCGAATATTTTTTGTTCCCGCTCTCCTTGTACATCAATACCGTGATACCAATAGACAATTCCTTCGTCTAAGTCTACAAACCTCATATGGTCTCGTAGATATTCGGTGCCTTTTTCTGCTGCTTCTAGAAAAATTTCTTCCCCAGTCATCATGTAGGCAGTTGCCATTCCGTAAACCATCCGGGAGATAGTATCAGTTTCTTGAGAGAAGTTTACCTGAGATTTGACACCGGATAGACTTAAAGTTGTGCGATAGTTACGGTAGTCAATTTCTTCGTCGCCAAACTGAGCTTTGACATAAAAATTAGCAAGGGAACGTACCTGATCTACCCACCAGTTTGGTTTCTCAAAAGCGTAGTCATCTGCTTGGCGACCGACAAATATTATTTGTTTGGCTTCAAATATGGGACTATCTGGATAGAAAACTCCATAGGTGAATAAATACCGACCAGGTACTAACATTGACCGCATGGAACCCGTCGCATCTGGGTATGCTTCGTCTAAGTTTTGTACGAGTTTGGCATAAGAGATTGGACTTAGCCTGGCTTGAAATTCTCTGCCGTCTGTTGTTTTGATACCAAAAATATCTGTTTCTGAGTCGTAGTTGGTAACGTATCCTGCTATTAGGTCAGAAAAACTAAATTCTATTTGGGTACTCATTTTTGATTATCTTTAACTTTGTTTACGATTTTTTTTATAGATTTCTTGTAGAAGTTAGGGAATAGTGGGGAATGTGGAGAGGATGCGAGGAAGGAGAGAAACGGAGACGCGGAGAGAGGAAGACGCGCAGATAGATGGACGCGGGAGTTTTTTTGAATCAATAGAGCGAGTAGATTGAATTAATTACTCAATTATCCAATCTCCGTGTCCCCGTGTCACCGCGTCTCCGTGTCCAATCTTAAAGACTTACCCTTGTAAGCT
>NZ_CEZPJD010000382.1:0-5204 GCF_983059655.1 Okeania sp. | reverse complement strand
ACTCCCTCACTCCCCTACTCCCCCCACTCCCCTACTCTCCTAAGCTTCGATCGCTTCTACAAATTTTTCCATAAATTCATCTGTTACACCTGGATGTTTGGCTGTGATTAAGTTTCCATCCATAACTAAATCTGCTGTTTGATCTCCATCAAATATCACATCTGCTCCAGCATTTTCTACATCACAAATAATATTGTGAGCACAGGTGACTTTTTTATTTTTAATCATTTCATTATCGGCACAAAATAGCCATAGACTATGGCAAATTGCTCCTAATTTGACATTTTCGGTATTGACAGCTTTGCGAAGAAATGCTACTGCTGGTGCTTGGTTTGGTTCTCCTTTTTTAGGATTTACCTGATACCTCAATCTGTCCATTGCATAAGCACCAATACAAATTATGCCTTTATAGTCTGAGGGTTTGACATCATTAACTTCTGTAGAAACAGTAACTTGTTCTTCAACAATATTATTTTCTGGGTTAGAGCCAAAATGTAATTCTTTATTACCCCATAAATGAGTAATATATTCTACTTCATAGCCTTTTTGAGGGAAAAATTCATTAAATTTCAGATATTCTGTAGGGTCAAAATGGTCTTCTATTAAGACTCCAATTTTACCTTTTGTTGCAGTAGCCATTCTTTTTTACTCCTTTTTTTACTCTAATATTTATTGCTGTCAAAAAATATATTTGAGAGTCAGTATCAAAAAAATTTTCAGATATCCTCTGAAATTTAATACTTTGTTCGACAAAAAAATAGTTAATAGACATCTCCAAAAATTCAAAATAAAATCAACTATTATCCATAAATTATCAATTATTCTTCCCTGTTAGCTGCTCCCTATTTTCTGGAGATGTCTAATAGGGAGATGAAAATTATTATCAACTCCCTTCAGTTTAACTATCTAATTTTTTCTCTTATGTAGTAATCAACTTCAGAAGTTCTGCTGCTGCAAATACATCACGATAGAATGTTAATTGCTCAGTCTTTAAGTAACAACCACCTCTGTGACCACGACGTACCCAAGTCACATTTCCCTTGGCAATGGTTTCGTTGGTTTCGAGATCCACACTTTTCCACTCGAAGAATGTATGTTCTCCAGAAAACATCACAATAGGCCAGCACATAATAACTCCTGGTTGAGAAATCAATGCCCACCAATGTTGTTCCCTTTCTTTTTGTTCCTCTAGACCAGAATAAGGTCCATCTTGGCACAAATAAACTAAATCTTCTCGATATTCAGCAGTTAAAATATCACCGCGTCCTTGTCTCAAAGCTTCACAATGAGTAGGCCACCACTCTTTATTTTCTTTCTCTATTTGTTCTAATGTGTAGTCAGCAGTTATCTCTGGTAATGTTGCTTCTTTCATAGCAATGATTTTTTCTGCCTCGGCAATCATTTTTGTGGCTACATCAGCAGCTACCGGAATAGCTCGAGAATAATCTGCTGTTAGGTCTTTGTAGTAACTTGTGCGCTTGCTCATAATATCTAGATTTGTAGTTTTTTTTTCATTGGTTGAAACAAAATTGCTCGGCGACGTGAGCGATGGTTAAAGAAACCACATCTTTTTGTAGTTAATAGAATTGTGCCTTCTTCAATTTTGAAGATGTTAGTAAATTATTTTGTCTACAATATTTACCCCCGATCGCGATTAACGATATTTATCTTTTCTGTGGCAGGTTTAATTACCCACCGTCACTTACGGTGCTGAAAATTATTTGGGTTTGTAGACACAGATACCTTTAGGTGCGGAATGCTACGCAAATAGCATAGCTGCCTTTTTCAAGATTATGCGGACGGGCCTAAAATTTCATTCAGAGCGCCGAAGCAACCTGCTGCTTTATTAAATCCTGCATAAACACAGGTGAATAATAGCAACTCCTCTATTTCTTCACGGGTAGCTCCCTGTTGCATTGCCATATTAACATGAGCGCCAAAAGGGTTTCCCGGACCTACATGATCTTGATTGACTACATCAATTGCTATTGTAATCAGAGCCTTGGTTTTTTGGTCTATGAGTGGTAGACCCCATGCTTCACCTGCTACACGAGTACAAAAGTCTCCAAATTTGGGGTTAATCCCATTTAAGCCTTCTTGCAGCGCTTTGTCATCTAGGACTGCATTTTTGTATTCCATAGTTTATCTGCTTAATTTTTCCAATTTGCTATGGTTTTGGATATTTGTTTCAAGACTGCGTTTGTGTCAGCGTTCTAGAGCAATATCACGTTAGCATTACCTAGAATAATCGCTCTGTTACACAGTTTAACATCTAATTTGTGAGTAAGATATCGACCTTTGTCAGAGCAGATGACGGCCACTTGCTCAAGGTACTAAATAATATCATTGTCCACATTCTTGACCAATTTTATTTGCTGTTCAAATGTGAGACAAATCTATTATATTTGCGCGAAACATTTTTTCTATTACTAGGTTATCACCTTAACTTACATTAATTCATTAATTAAATTGATTTTATGATTTTTTTAACTACAACAGGCTTATATTTTCTGATTTAATGTTTTAAAATGTTACTTAGCGATCTAAATTAACAATGATCTAAATCACTTTAGTCATTTTTTATGATTACTCAATTACAAGCATTTAAGTATTGTTAAGCTTTTCTAAGTTGATGAGAATGAGATTAACTGTAATCAGGTTTTACATAAAGGTGTTTATTATAACCTATGTGATAAAATTTGTATATACTTAGTTTGTTAATATTAATAATAGTTTTGGTAGAGGCACTGCAATAGAATCCTTCTACAAGCGGTGTCATTCATTAAATATGTAAAGCTGTCAAATCAACCTTTGAGAAAATTATGACTAATCTTAAAAATGACAATCATTATTTATACTTAGAAAATCAATGGTCAAGCGATCGCTCCCCAAAAACACTGATTGCCATAGACCAGCGGGTTGAAGATTACGACCGCTTGCTCAAAGGAGTAAACCAACAAGCCAAAGTAATTCTAGTAGCTCCCGATATCGATGGTATTGAACAAATTACTCAAGCAATATCCGATCTTCCTACCCACAGTCTTCATATAGTTTGTCATGGTAATCCTGGAACCTTATTTTTAGGGAAAACTCCGATAAATCAAGACAATATTTTGAGTTATCGTCAATCCCTCAAACAATGGGGAGTAAGTGAAATTCTTCTCTATGCTTGTGATGTTGCAGCAGATCCATCTAGTCAATTTCTTTCACTTTTACAACAATTAACTAATGCCCACATTGCAGCGTCTCAATATCCCATCGGCAACGCGTCCAAAGGTGGAACATGGGACTTAGAAACTAAAATTGGGAATTTTGTGCCTAGACCGGCTTTTTCTCCTCAAGCTCTCAAGGAATATACTGGGATTTTACATGGTTTTTACTTAGACCAATTTGGCACTTTTGGGAATGATTATTTAATCGGGACAGAAAATCCAGATGACATATTAGCTCTAGATGGAGATGATACTCTTGAAGGCTTGGGAAACACCGACCTACTTTCAGGAAATGCTGGTAATGATGTAATCTATGGCAATGAAGGAAGTGATATTGCCTATGGTGGTCCTGATGATGATGCTGTATATGGCTTTGATGGTGATGATATCCTTTCTGGCGATCCAGGCAACGACATAGTAAGTGGAAATGCTGGTAATGATACCCTAGTTGGAGGGGTGGGCAATGATAATATATACGGTGGTTTAGGAGAAGATATTCTGTTTGCCGGGAGTTTAGATGATTATGCAGATGAGAAAACTATATCCCTCACACCCCCCACAGGAGTTACCGGAACAACGGCAACTGGAGCTTTGACATTTGTTGGTTTTACCACATCAGCTAATCAGTTAGATATTGAAGGAACATTTAGTAATTTAAGTAGCCCTCTACTCACACTGGGAGAAGTAGATCGAGATGGAAATCTTCCCAGTGCCATCAGTCTAGACTGGGGACGTTCGGAGTTAACAGATTCTGTTGTCCGTAACCTCACGGTTGTTGATAATGGTGATGGATCTGGAAGCTTTAGTGGCTCGTTAGTTTTGACAAATGCTGAAATTCCTGCCTATTTAGCAGGTGATTACCGTATTAATATTCATACTGTTAATAATCCAAATGGAGAACTGCGGGGTCAACTTAGTCCAAATGAAGGTATTCGCTCTTTTCAAGCTCAATTAGATGGAAGTCAAAATGGTGTTCCTTCCTTTGCTACTGGAGAGGCATTCCTTACCTTGGATGAGACTCAAACAGCAGTGGGTTATTCTATCGATCTTGAAGGTCTGAACTTATTAGCAGATCCGGCACAGCGGACTGAACCTCAAGATGTAACAAAAATACATCTTCATCAAGGTGATATTGGTGCTTCTGGGCCTCATCGTTTGAATATTTTTGGTCTTCCGAGCGAGGATGACGCAGATTTGATTGTTGATTATGAACAGGAAATTCTTACAGGGATATGGGATGACACAGATGCTTCTTTGTCAGAGCAAAGTAATCCCATGAGTACAAAGTTTGTTTCAACCAGTACCGAAGAATTACTCAGAAATGGTTTATATATTCAAGTTCATACTAATGCTTTTCCAGATGGTGAAATTAGGGGACAAGTATTAGCGACTAATAATAATTTACTTGGTGGTGATGGGGACGATATTTTAGTAGGTAGTTATGGTAATGATTTTCTAGATGGGGGTTTGGGTAACGATACTCTAGCAGGACTTAGTGGTAATGATAATTATCTCTTAACTTCGGGTGCTGGTGTGGATTTAATTTTCTTTGAAGATGGTTTTGATTTATTGGCTTTATCAGGTGGATTAACTTTTGATGACCTCAACATTTTACCTGGTACAAGTGAAGATTTAACTTCAGTGGCAAGTCAAAATAATACTTTAATTCAAGTTGCTGCAACGGGAGAATTATTGGCTTCTTTATCTATGGTTTCACCTACTTCAATTAATGCTGATGATTTTGTGGTAATTAATTAATCGTTAGGGTTTGCTGAAAAAGTCTTATTAGTAGGGGTAGGAGTCATTTCAGTTATCAGTTATCAGTTATCAGTTATCAGTACCTCTGCCTGAAGTCAGAGGCTTGAAATATTGAACTTTATTTTTTTCATCCCCTTGAAAGGGGAGGCTTGAGACCTTCTTTTTTGGTCAGAATTTAGGGGACTTCCAAATAAAAAATTATCCCATTAGCTATGAAAGTAAGGGAGTAGGGAG
>NZ_CEZPJD010000381.1:2269-7484 GCF_983059655.1 Okeania sp. | reverse complement strand
GGATTGAATATAAGGAAACATTATTTCTTCTCTTGGTCGATTGGATATGGCGAGGAGACCTCGCCATCCCATCCTAACGGACTGCTCCGCAAACGACCGCTTTTTTTCCCCTTAAAAGGGGAGGCTTTAAACCAGAATTATTAATTATTAATTATTAATTATTCGGTAAGGTACAGTTATCTTTTTATCTTTATTATTACCTGTTTCCTGTTCCCTGTTCCCTCAAACCTAAAATTTTGTACCTCATAAGTGTGGAAATTGCTATAACAAATTATGGAAAATCATTTTACCAGACCTCTAAAAACAGGAATGGTACTATTAAAAGTTTATATCCCACTCAGTCTAACTCCATAAAAATTTTAGTCAGATACTATATTAGATACAGTATAAATTTTTTAAACTCCAGTTATTTAGGTAAAGTTTAAAACTCTGATATCTCCTGCTTGTCGATCCGATATTTTTTACAGAACTTGAATAGAGCTGCTATATATATAGTTGAAGCCTGAAATAATAATGCTTTTGATTTAATAGACACCTCCAATAATAAAAAATCAAATAAATTATCACAAAGAAATCATCAATTCTTTCCCCCTACTCCCTACTCCCTCTTTTAGTAGAGACATCTAAAATTATTGGAAAAGCGTAAGTAACTTAAATCCACCTACAGTCTTGATACAGAGAGACAAAAATATAATATCTAGCAGCAGCTATATTTTTAGTAAATATAAAACTTTTAAAATGTAACTTTTGACTTACTTATGACAAATACTCCAGACAATTCTGATCGGCAAACGGATACCTCCCAATCAAGAAACTGGCGCAGAATAGTAATTATTAGTGGTCTAGGTTTAGGGACAATCTCTGTGGCAGGAGGAGCAGTAGGAACTTGGTGGTTTCAAGAAAAATTAGCCCCAATGGTGAGTGATAATCTAACCAGGCTTACCCAAAGGCCAGTTCAAGTGGGCGAACTGCAAAAATTTAGAATTGGTTATCTAGAATTTGGCCCTTCATCTATACCTGCAACTTCCACAGACTCCATTGCTGCTTCTACGGAGATAGTTAAAGTTAGGTATGCTCTTGGACCTCTGTTATTCAAAACTCTGAAACTAGATATTACATTTGGAAAATCTCAAGCTAATCTACAACAACAAGCTGATGGTTCGTTTAAAATTCCAGAATTGGCCGATCTACCACCACCTCCTTTTAATGTTGACATTACAGCTCTACGTTTCCCAGAACTAGATGTTACTATTCTGCCGTCAGAAACAGGAAAGTCTTCTGAACCGATATTGTTAGATTTAAGTAATAGTGAAGTTCTCTCTAAGGACAAATTGCAACGTTGGTTAGTAGACCTCAATGGCAAAGTTATTGATGTTGCAGGTAATTTTCAGGTTGATGCTGATATTAATCTCAAAAATTCGGAAATTAAAGCTGATATTGTAGCGCAAAAACTGCAATTACCAATATTTGCTCCTTTAGTATTAGCGTTTGAAAATATTCCTGATGTAAGTTTGCAAAGTGGGGAGTTAAATGCAGACCTCCGGACTCAGATTAAATTAACTGATAAAGTTGCTGACCTTGTACAAAATATCCAGGGAAAAGTTAGTTTGCAGGAGTTGAATGCTAACAGCAGTTTCCTGAGCGACACTGTTAACCTGAATACGGTTGCTAATGTTGCTTGGCCAAAAGTTACGGTGGAAAATTTAAACGCCAAGTACGGGAATATTGGATTAAAACTCAAGGGTACGGCACAAACAACGGCGGACTTAGACCCTCAAAATCTTAATCTGAATTTGAATGCGGAGGTTTTGCCTGTCAGTTTCGACACTTTGTTTAATACTGTTACTACAGAAATTGATTTACTTTCGGGTAAAATTGAAACGGCAGAAACTAAACAACAACTTCAGCAAATTCGGAGTCAAATTCAGGATATTAGACCTTTATTAGATGGGGGTGTGAAAACTAATTTCAGTATTGTTGGTAGTTTGTTGCAACCAGTGGTATCAGGGAAAGTTCAAACGACTGAGGTTACTAGGGTTGATAGATTAAGATTTAAGGATATTGCGACAAATTTTACTATTAGTCCGCAGTTAAACCAAGAATTTCAACCGCTCAATTTAACTGCTGGTTTTTCTGACTTACAAATTACTCCAGTGGTGGGAGGGAAAATTACAGGGAAGGGTGCTGTTCAACAAGGATTCGGGAGTCAACCCACCCCTAACCCCTCCCAGGAGGGGAAGTCAGGAGTCAGGAGGGAGTCAGTTCAACAAGTAGTAGGGAGTCAACCCACCCCTAACCCCTCCCAGGAGGGGAAGTCAGTCAGTAAGGAGCAGGAAACTAATTTTAATCCTGTAGTTGACTTAAACCTGAAGGTGGAAAATGTACCACTAGAACCGATCGCTCAACAATATGGTTTTACTCCACCCCTTCCCCTGGGTGACTTTTCTACTGAAGTGGCGATCGCTGGAGCTTTGGAAAGTCTGAAAGGGCAAGTTCAATGGCAGTTACCAAAAGCTGTTTATCCGATAAGTGGTACTGTTGATATTGTTAATAGTCAGGCGAATATTAAAAATACTGTTGTTGAAGTTGGTGGGGGAAAGGTTAATATTGATGGTACTGCTAATTTGGAAAAATGGCAGCTCAACGTTACTGTCAATCAAATTAATTTAGATAATTTAGAACCTTTAAAACCATTGGGTTTACCATCTGGGTTGGAAGGTATTGTTAATGCTCAAGCTAGTTCTTCTGGTCTCACGAGAGATTTTTCAATTAATAGTATTGATGGGAATGGGAGTGGGGTAATAAATATTGCTGGCGGTCAAGTTAATTTTAATGCTCAGGCAAATAATGGTAATTTGCAAGGTAAGGGAAATGCTGTTCAATTGAGTTTAAGTGCTTTAGAAAAAATAGGGAGAAATGCAAATCTTCTGACGACTCCTAATGCCATTTTATCTAGTCAAACTGATGGGAAAGTTAATGGTGAAGCGACTTTTTTAGCTAATCTAAATGATTTAAGTTTGTCTGGCATAACCACTGGTTTTCAGGGGAATGTTAATCTGGCTAATGGTACGGTTAATGTTAATGGGAAAGTTAATAATGGCAGGTTTCAAGCATTGGTTGATACTGAAGAATTGCCACTTAATCCTTTGTTAGATTTGGGGTTATCTGCTGTAAATTCTGGTATTATTACTGACCAGGAACAGTTAAATAATATTAGGGTTAATATTCCCAGGTTAAAAGCTCTCAATGGTAGACTCAATGGTAATGTTAATTTATCAGGAAATCTGGCAAATATTGCCCCTGAAAATATAGCAGGAGATTTAGTCGGAAATCTCAAAATTGACGAAGGTACAATTAATGCTACAGGTAGTTTAAATTCGGGTAATTTTCAAACGACTGTTAAAACTAATCAAATATCTCTTACTGCTGTCGAAAAGTTATTAACAGAAGCACAAATTGTTTCTCTTAAAAATAATGTTTTACCAACAGATACTAAGGGAAATATTCAGGGGGGAGCGAGTATATCTGGAAATATTAATAATTTAACTCCCGCAGGAATTGCTATTGATGGGGATGGGAAAGTAATTATTGCTGGAGGAACTGTTAACGCTACGGGTAAATTAAATAATGGTAATTTTCAAGCTTCAGTTAATAGCAGTAAATTAGCAGTAAATCCTCTTTTAGATTTGGGAGAAGCAGTTTTAAAATCGGGATTAATACCAGTAGAACCTAATCATATTCAAACTTTACAAGCTGCTATTCCTGCCATTAAAACTTTAAATAGTCAAGTTAATGTTAATGCTAATTTATCTGGAAATTTAAATAATTTATCTCCAGAAGCAATTACTGCAAATACTAATAGTAAATTATTTATTGATGGTAATGCTGTTGATATTGATGGGAAACTCGAACGAGGCAACTTTTTTGCAAATGTAGAAACAGAAAATATTGCTTTACGTCCTTTGGAAGAAACAGTCAGAAAAACTGGTTTAATTGCCATACCAGCTAGCGCAACTTTACCACCAGGAATTGAAGGAGAATTATTTGGTAATCTGAGTGTATTTGGCAACTTAAATAATCTGAATCCTCAAGCAATAGCTGCCGATGGAACCGGAAAATTAATTATTGGAAATAATACAATTAATGCCACAGGAAAATTAGACAATGGTAATTTTACAGCCTCAGCGATCGCGGAACCTATTCCATTGAGTTTTGTCAAAAAAATAGCTAAAGAAATTGGAGTAGTTCCCTCAGAAGCTTTGCCTTATTTAGACACAATAAATGGGAATATTCTTGGTAGTGCTAAAGTCGCCGGAAATTTAGAGAATTTAAACCCAGAAGCTATCGCTGCGGAAGCTGAAGGAAAAGTACTTTTAGCAGAAGGTGGAGCAGTTAATATTACAGGGGAATTAGTAGGTCAAAAATGGCAAACTGCCGTAGTAGGAGACCAAATTCCGTTAGAACAATTTTCCGCAGCATTGGAAAAACAAGAACAGACAAAACCAGCCGTTGCAGCTATTAGACAGGTACAAAAATTATTAGGACAAGCTGAAAATTTACCAGTAATTGGCGGCTTTTTAAATACAAATATAGACTTATCTGGAACTCTAGCAAATTTATCTCCAGAAGCTATAGCAGCTCAAGCCAAATTAACACTTTCAGAATTACCAGTTATTCAACAACCTCTTGATTCTATGTTTGACTGGAATGGCGAACAAGTAGAAATAGAAAAAGTTTCTATCCCGCCAAACGTTAATGCTAATGGAGTAGTAGGTGTAGATTTTCCACAGCAAAAACCACCGACAATTTCTGGAATTAATATTAATGTCAACTTATCAGACTTTGACTTAGAATCTCTGCCTATAGAAAAATTAGCACAAGCACAAAATTTACCCATAGAAAAAAAAGGAGAGTTATTAACAGGTAGAGTCAACTTTGATGGAAAAGTCATCGGTAAATCTATCGAAGATTTAAGTTTAGTTGGCGATGTTGTATTACGAAACCTAGCCGTAAATTCAGTAGATTTTGATTCCGTTTTATCTGGAAAATTAAATGCAGGAATAACGGATGGAGTAACATTTAAAATTGCAGGCGAACAAGACCGTCTAGAATTAGTATTAGATGAAACCTATTTTCCTACTGCTTTCTTAATTCAACGCGACGAAGCAAAACTCGCAGGAGTAACCGAGGGAGAAAACCTCCTAGTAACATTAGA
>NZ_CEZPJD010000381.1:0-2169 GCF_983059655.1 Okeania sp. | reverse complement strand
CAATTTCGACCCCAAATTTGCTGGCAACCTAAAAATTGAAAAAGGTGAAGCTCAAGATATTTTGACTGCACTCCAATGGTTTAACTTAGAAGACATTGGGCGAGGTATCGCAACTCCAAATTATGCCAACGCTGAAGACGTGCAACCAGTTGCAGTAGGTTTTCCAGAAAATACACCAGTAATTTCCCAACTGCGTCGGTTTGCCGAAATTCAAGCTTTGCTCGAACAACAGCAAAAAAGTCAACAACCAAATACTCCCATATCAATACCACCTCTTGCCAGTCTAGATATAACTTTTGATGCAGAAGTAGCAGCAGAAGGATCTTTACAGTCTGGTGTTGACGGCAAATTTGATATCAACGGTAGTGACTGGAATTGGGGACCTTACAAAATCGATAAATTTCTCGTACAGGGTCAATATGAAAACGAAGTGCTGACAGTCAAACCACTAGAAGTACAAGTAGGAGAAACATTATTAGCATTTAATGGAGATTTAAGTCCAGAAAACCAGACTGGGAAATTACGATTAGAAAATATAAATTTAGAGGAAGTACAGAAATTTGCCCAAAATTATATACCACCGAACATCAATATTACAGGAAAATTGAATGCCGAAACAGAAATAGGAGGAAATTTTGAAGACCCCAGAGCTATAGGCAAAATCAATATAGTAGACGGTACCTTAAACGAAACACCTATTGAAAAAGCACAAACAGAATTTAGTTACAACACCGGACGTCTGCGTTTTGGTGGAGGTATTTCTATAATTGGAGACCCAATTTTGTATAGAGGTGATATACCCATTGACTTACCCTTTGCTCAAGTTTCCGCAGGCAGCGATCTAATTAACGTCAGCGTCAATATCAAAAATGATGCGTTACAGATAGTTAATATTTTGACCGACCAGGTAACATTAAACTCTGGTCAAGGAGATATATTATTGCAGGTCAAAGGAACATTACAACAACCACAACCAGAAGGATATGCTAAATTTGCAGACATGAGTATAACAGCAGCAGCATTTCCCCAACCTCTCACAGACCTAAAAGGTACAGTTTTATTTCAGAGCGATCGTATTGAAGTAAAAGAACTTCAAGGAATTCTCAGTGACGGTAAAGTTGAAGTCATTGGGGTTTTACCAATTTTTCAACCCTTTGGCAGTCAAGAAGCAGATATAAATAACCCCCTGATAATTACATTAGACCGACTCAATATAAACTTTCAACGAGTTTTTCAAGCTGGTATTGATGGAAAAGTCCTGATTACAGGTGCAGCTTTGCAACCAGAAATAGGCGGTAACGTTGAAGTCTCTCAAGGTAGAATATTTTTGAATCAGGCAGCAGGTTTTGCAGCAGCAGCAGGCAATGGAGAAAATGCACCTGGTTTTGGTATGGAAGATTTTGAGGTGAGTCTAAATAATTTTCAGGTGACTCTAAGCGATCGCCTACGGATGATTAGTCCTGGACTCGCTAACTTTGAAGTGGCAGGTGGTTTACTGATAAACGGCACCCTCAGCGATATTCGTCCCAGCGGTAAGATCGACCTGGCAGCAGGGTCAATTAATCTATTTACTACAGAATTGCGTTTAGACCCTAACTATAACAACACAGCTACCTTTACCCCAATTAATGGACTTGACCCCATTGTAGACGTACAGCTTTTAGCATCAGCTTTTGAGACCAACCGCTCATCATCCCCATCATCACCATTATCATCCGAGACGATAGACGCTCCATCACCAGGCACCCTGAATAGTAGTCAGAAAGTTAGAATTATGGCAACAGCAAAAGGACCTCTATCAGAATTAGAAAATAACCTAGAGTTGACTAGCTCTCCAAGGCGATCGGAAATACAAATAGTCAGTTTGTTGGGCGGTAATATTATTGATACCCTTAGTGAAGATAGGAATTTAGCATTAGCGAATGTAGCAAGTACTACCATTCTTGCTAACTTACAGCAGGATATTGTTGCAGCGACTGGGTTAAGTGAATTTCGGATATTTCCTGCAAGTATTCCTAAACGTGGAGCGCGACGTGCTTCCTCTTTGGGTTGGGGTTTGGAGGTAGGTGTTGACGTGACAAATCAATTAGGAGTATCCATGACTAGACTTTTTGGTGCCAATGAACCAACGGAATTTTCTCTGCGTTATCAAGTTAATGATGAAGTACG
>NZ_CEZPJD010000380.1:0-7493 GCF_983059655.1 Okeania sp. | reverse complement strand
GAATTTTTTGTCAAAAAAAGAGAGTCAGACTATGATATTTTTTCAAAAATTTATTGATCGATCAATCCCTAGGAGTTTAAATAATTATTTCCAAATTCATCATCAAAGACTAGAAGAGTATTTAGGAATGAAATTTAACTGGGATTAGGAGTAAATTCAGTTATCAGTCATCAGTTATCAGTATTTCCTGGAATAGGGAGGCGAGAAGATGTATAATTTGATTTTTTATCCTCTTAAAAAGCCAGGGTTGAGAAGCGATATTTTTATCAAAAAAAGAGAGATTGAAATCTGGGTGGGCTAAAATTAGGTCATTTCAGTTATCAGTTAACCTCCTCCGGAGGAACTGCGTCATAATATTATTTCAAAAATTTATTGATTCATCAATCCCTAGGAGTTTAAATAATTATTTCCAAATTCATCATCAAAGACTAGAAGAGTATTTAGGAATGAAATTTAACTGGAATTAACAGTAAATTCAGTTATCAGTTAACAGTACTTCCTGGAATTAGGGAGGCAAGAAAATACTGAGTTTCTTTTTTATACTCTTAAAAATTAGACTTGAGACCCGAATTTTTTGTCAAAAAAAGAGAGTCAGACTATGATATTTTTTCAAAAAATTATTGATTCATCAATCCTTAGGAGTTTAAATGATTATTTTTAAATTCATCATCAAAGACTAGAAGAGCATTGAGGAATAAAATTTAACTGGAATTAGGAGTAAATTCAGTTATCAATTATCAGTACTTTCTGGAATAGGCAGGCAAGAAAATACTGAATTTTATTTTTTATTCCTTTAAAAATTAAGCCTTGAGACCCGAATTTTTTGTCAGAAAAAGAGAGATTGAAATCTGGATGGGCTACAATCAGGTTATGAGATTATTTCAAATATTTATTGATCGATCAATCCGTAGGAGTTTAAATGATTATTTCCAAATTCATAATCTAAAGGCTAGAAGAATATTTAGGAATGAAACTTAATTGGAATTAAGAGGGGAAAAGAGAGATTAAAAGGGTGCATCTCATATTTGCAAAAATACTTTTTTCCTATAGCAATCAGGAATGAGTTGTGATAATTGAGGTGTTCCTTAAAAGTGTAGAATATAGCAATTATTATATTCATATGATACATTTTTTTCCTCTTCTCTGTTCCCATATCCGGTGTTCCCTAAAAATTTACAATATCTCACAACTCAAATCATATTGCTATATATATTCCCTGTTCCCTGTTTCCTGTTCCCATATCCGGTGTTCCCTAAAAGCGATAAATTTTTAGCTTTATTCAAAATTGAGGTACACCCGATTAAAATCTGGGTAGGCTACAATCAAGTTATAATATTATCTTTTATCAAATATATTTTATCAAAATAATTGGGTCGCGCAATCCCGCCTTTTAAGGCGAAATATTTTTGGAGGTTTCCTCAAATCCCTGTTACAAAAATAACTTCTGTACTGGGGAATGGCCATTCGACCCTACTGACTTCTGACTTCGTTTATGACCACTATTATTTTCTCCTGAATTCTAAATTCAGAATTCAGAATTCTGAATTCTGACTCAATTCAAACATTTTAAAACAGAAATATGTATTCGACTTTAACTCCAGAAATGTCAGCTTTTAGTTTATATCAAGAAGCAGAATCTTATTTAGAAGCTGGAAAATTAGATGAGGCTTATTTATACTGTGAAAAATCTCTAGAAATATTACCAGTTTATCCTTTGGCTTGTAAAACATTAGGAAATGTATTACAGGCAATGGGAAAGTTAGAAGAGGCGATAAGTTGGTATACAAAAGCTATAATGCAGCAGCCAAATTGGGCGGAGATATACATAAATATTGGGAGTTTATATGCTAAACAAAATGAATGGCAGCCAGCTATAGCTTGTTATGAAACAGCTATTGAATTACAACCAAATTTGCCTGGTGCTTATCGAAATTTATCTAGGGTTTGCCAAAAACTAGGTAACTTAAGTTTGGCAGAAAAATATTGGTCTCAAGCTCAAAAAATAGAATTAGAAAAGACTGCTTTAGAAAAAGTAAATCATGGGGATATTTTTTTCAATGAAGGTAAAACGGAAGAGGCAATAGCTGATTATCGTGAAGCTATAGAATTAAATCCTAATTTATCGGAAGCTTACTCTAAATTAGGAGAAATTTTTGTAGAACGAGGGGAACTAAATGCAGCGATCAATTGTTATCAACAATTGATTAAGCTTCTACCTAAAAACTGGATATTCTCTTACAAACTAGGCACAATTTTCCAAGATATAGGCAAATTAAATGATGCAATTAAGGCATTTCAACGAACTATAGAACTTAATCCCAATTTTCCTTGGTCTCACAAAAATTTAGCAGATATTTTGTATGAACAGGGTAAGTTAAATCAAGCTATTACTTATTATCATCAAGTAATTAAAATTAATCCTAAAAATTGGGATGCTTATTGTAAAAGAGGAGAAATATTGCTCAAGCAAGGAAAAATAAATCAAGCACTTATCATTTATCAAAGTGGTCTCAAGCTTAATCCTAATTTAGCGAGACTTCACTATAAAATGGGTGAAGCACTAAGTAAACAAAAAAAATTCCACTTAGCAATTTCATCTTACCGTCGAGCTATAGAATTAAAAGTAGATAACTATTTATTTTATCGTAAGTTAGCAGATGCTTTACAAGAACTAGGAGAACTAGATGAAGCAATTATTAATTATCAAACAGCTATAGAAATTAATCCTAATTCTTGCTGGTTATACACATCATTAGGAAAAGCATATATTCAACAAGAAAATTGGTCTGATGCTGTTGAATGTTTGAAAAAAGCAATACAAATTAAACCAGATCATCATAAAGCTTACGAGAAAATAGCTTATATTTTTGAACATTTAGGCGATCGCTCTGCAGCAGAGAAGTGGAGGAGTGGAGGAGTAGGGGAGTGGGGGAGTAGGGGAGTGGTTGCAAGGGTAAGTTTTTAAGATTGGACACGGAGACGCAGGGACGCGGGGAGGCGGAGATTGGATAATTGAGTAATTAATTTAATCTACTCGCTCTATTCATTAAAGAAAACTCCCGCGTCCATCTATCTGCGCGTCTTCCTCTCTCCGCGTCTCCGTGTCTCCCCCTCCCCACGTCCTCTTCTCCACTCAAAGTTCCCTATTCCCTAAAGCATAAAACTTTGTACGTTATCAACCCGAAAACTACTATATGTCTAATAATGAAAAGACAAAAAAACTAGCAATTAATTTCAACCAAATAGCAACATCTCATTTAGCTGAAGGAAAGTTAAATGAGGCTTATGCAGCTTGTTTAAAAGCATTAAATAGCCAACCAGAATTTGTACCAGCTTATAAAACGATGGGAGATATTTTTCAAGCACAAGGTGACATAGAAGCAGCAAAAAATTACTACAGTAAGGCTATTCAAATACTACCTAATTTTGCTGAAGCTCATGCCAACCTTGGTAGTATGTATGCCAAACAAAAGCAATGGAAATTAGCAATTTTTGCTTACGAAAAAGCTCTCAAAATTCAACCAAATTTAGCAGGAGTTTATCGAAATTTAGCTAAAGTCTGGCATAGTATTGGTCAAGAAAAATTAGCCACAGAATGTAATTATCAAGTAGTTATTCTAGAACCAGAGTCATTGACGGCTACAGAACATCTAAGTTTAGGAAAAAAACTTTTAGAATTAGACAAAATAGAGGCAGCAATTAACTGTTATCGCCATGCTATAAAAATCAACCCCAATTTATCAGCAGCATATCAATATTTAGGAGAAATTTTCAGTCAAAAGGGAGAATTAGAAGAAGCCTTAGTAGTTTTAAACCAAGGCATAAAATTAGCTCCTAAAAATCCTATAAATTACTACTTACTAGGGACAGTTTTCCAAGAAAAAAAAGAATATAATTTAGCCCACTCCGCCTATAGTAGTGCGATAAAACTCAAACCAGAAAATCATTTATTCCACAAAAAATTAGGAGATATCTTTCAAGAACAAGGTGAGCTAGAACAAGCGATCGCCTGTTACCAAAAATCGCTAGAAATCAATCCTAATTTTTTTTGGTCTTACTACAGTTTAGGTAATATATATACTAAACAACAACGATGGGATGAAGCAATTGATGTTTACCACCAAGCAACTATTATTAACCCTAAATTTCATCGACTTTACTTCTACTTAGGCAATGCTTTTCTACACAAACTTCAAAATGATAAAGCTGTAGACGCGTACCTGGAAGCTATTAGATTAAAACCAGAACATCCTTGGTTTTCCAATTACTCAACATTATGGAAATTTTTGGTAAATCAAGAGCAACTTCTGCCTGTATTTAAGTTATATCAAAACGCTACTCAACTTAATCCAAAAAGTGTTTTATGTTATCTAAACTTAGGAGAAATTTTTACAGAAATGGGAGATATAGATGCAGCAATTACCTGCTATAAAACTGCTTGTTATCATAAAATTAGCCAATCTCATCCAACTTTTGTTGAACAAAACTGGAATTCCCAAAATACTAGAAGACCTCACTTTATTATTATAGGCGCTCAAAAGAGCGGCACAACTTCTTTAGAAAATTACATCGCTCAACATCCTCAAGTTTTACCAGCTATTAAGAAAGAGACTCATTTTTGGTACAGAGGTTTTAATCAAGGAATTGATTGGTATCTTGCTCATTTTCCTCCAATTCCAAAATCAAAAAATTTTATTACTGGTGAAGCTACTCCTAATTATCTGGAATATTATCAGTCTGCTAAACGAATATATAATGTATTTCCTGATGTAAAATTATTAATAATTTTCAGAAATCCTGTAGATAGAGCCGTTTCTCAATATTATCATTGGGTGAGAATAAAAAGAGAAGAACGCTCTTTTGAAGAAGCTATAGATTCTGAATTGGAAATGCTTTTAAAAAGTCCAGATAGGCCCCAGGGCCATGGAAATTACTGGCAGAAACAACCAGGAAATTATATAGGTAGAGGTGTTTATATAGAATTTATTCAGAAATGGATGGAAGTATTCCCTAGAGAACAATTTCTAATTTTGAAAGGAGAAGACTTTTATGAAAAACCTGCTATTACTATGAAGCAAGTTTTTCATTTTTTGGGTTTGCCAGAATATCAACTGCCAAAATATAAAAAATTAAATTCTGGCTACTATAAACCGATTAGTAAATTTTTCCGTCAGAGGTTAAATGAATATTTTCAACCTCATAATCAGAGATTAGAAGAATATCTGGGGATAAAATTTAATTGGTAATATTAACTAGCTATTAGCTTTTCGTGATAGTCATGCTCCGCAAACAAGATTTAGCTAGCCTCTTGTAGAGGAACTGCGTTAACACCTAAAAATCCAAGGGGTCGGTGTCTCCCACGCTTATTTTAAAAATTAGTGGTGCGCCTTTTATTGGGGTTTAAATATCCTATTATACACCTTGAGAAGCTGATAGCTGACTGCTGACTGCTATTTCAAATCAGGATTCAGGAAAAATATGTCTTCTACAAAAAATCAAGAAATATCGACAATTAATTTAAACCAACAAGCAGAAATATATTTATCTCAAGGAAAGTTAGATGCAGCTCATGAAGCTTGTTTGAAAGCTATAGAAATTGTCCCTAATTGTGGGGAAGTTTATAAGACTATGGGTAATGTATTACAAGCAATGGAAAAGTTAGAATTGGCTAAAAATTCTTATCTCAAAGCAATTGAAGAAAATCCAACTCTAGCTGAAGCGTATGCAAATATAGGCAGTATATATGCTAGGCAAAAGCAGTGGGAAGAAGCTATAAAGTATTATCAAAAAGCTATTGAGATTAACCCAGAGAAAGCAGGTTTTTATAGGAATTTTGCTAGATTATGGCAAAGCTTAGGCAAGGAGCAGTTAGCTGTAGAATGCAGTTATCAAGCAGTTATTTTGGAACCAACTTCAGCTACAGCAAAAGAATACTTGGATTTAGGAAATAAGTTATTAGAATTAGGCAAATTAGAAGATGCGATAGCTTGTTACAATCAGGCAATAAAATCAGATAAAAAATTATCAGCAGCATACAATAAATTTGGAAATACTTTAGCTAAAAAAGGGGATATAGATGCAGCAATAACTGTTTACAGTCAAGGGATAAAAATAAGGCCAAATAATGCTAGATTACATTACAACTTAGGGGAAGCACTTACAATAAAACAACAATATCAGCAAGCTACTATTGCTTTTAATCGTGCTATAGAATTAAATCCCGATAATCATTTATTTTATGTAAAACTTGGAGATGTTTTACAAAAGCAGGATTTTTTAGATGAAGCGATCGCCTGTTTTATTCAAGCTTTACAAATTAAACCTAACTATGGATATAGTTATAATAAAATAGCTGATATTCTAGAAAAACAAACCTACACTGAAGCGGCGCAAGATTGTAGATTTCATAAGCATTTGCCAAGATATATATTAAAAAAATTTTGTCGATTAACAGAAGAGGATAAAGTTACTTCTAATTCCATAAACAGAATAAATTTAATCAATATATATCCTTCTAATCAAATATATTTATTGTTATCTCAAAATCTAGAAAAAAAACTTCATCCTGGTCTACAAATGAATCAAGTAAAATCAGGAGAAGCATTCGTGGCTATAGTTCCAGAAGCAAGATCTTGGGCAGATGGATGGAATAGCGCCGTTATTACTTCCGATAATAAACTGGTAACAGATATATCTTCTGGTGCTGCCGAACTAATTATATCTTCACGAAAATTATCCCCTATTTATCAGATAGATGGAACAGCAGCTTTTCTATCAGTTAGATGGGGTGGTGGTGGATATTATCATTGGATGTTTGATGTACTTGGGAGGATGTCTTTGCTATATCAAAGCAGTATAGATATATCGAGTATAGATAAGTTTGTTTTCAATACAATACAGACAAAGTTTCAGATAGAAAGTATCAAAACTTTAGGAATTTCTCAAGACAAAATTATAGAGAGTAACAATTATCCTCATCTCCATGCTCATAAATTAATAATTCCTTCAATTCCTTATAGGGAAGGATTTAGAAATACAAAGTGGGCTTGTGATTTTTTAAAAGAGACTTTTTTGCCAAAAAATTTCCTCAAATCATCATTAGCAGAGCGAATATATATAAGTCGTAAACAAGCATCAAAAAGACGAGTAGTGAATGAAGCAAAAGTAGTTAGTCTGCTAGAAAAATTTGGTTTTAAAATTATTATCTTAGAACTAATGTCAGTGGCAGAACAAGCATTATGTTTTGCTAATGCTAAAGTTGTAGTAGCCCCCCATGGTGCTGGATTAACTAACCTTGTATTTTGTAATTCTGGCACTAAAGTTATAGAATTTTTTGATTCTGAATATGTAGTTAAATGTTATTGGCTAATCAGTAATGTCTGTAGTTTGGAACATTACCATTTAATAGGTGATGAGTTTGATCGAGATTTTTCTGGTAAACCAGCACAAAAAGATATTTTTGTTAATTTGCAGAAACTATTAGACTTAATGAA
>NZ_CEZPJD010000379.1:3162-7495 GCF_983059655.1 Okeania sp. | reverse complement strand
AATGCTTACTAGAAAAGAGGAAGTAGGTAGTAGGCAGTAGGTGAAAAGAATTAATAATTTCTGTACGATAATTAATTTTATTTTTTATGATCAGTAGATGTCTATTTATGAAATATAGCAATAGACAGGTAGATTAGGACTCAATTCAGTTCAGTTAAGAATTTTTTTGGCAGTTATTTCATCTGAAGAGCTACTCTCATGGTTCGAGACTTTGTGAGTTTTGGTCTTATCTGTTTGCGCAGCATTCTGTAGGAAACCGTATTTGGTTAGGAATTGTGTGGATGATAAACTGAATAAGGGGAAATATTTTTCCCACTGTTCCCTGCTATAAAAAAAAGGAAAAATCAAAAATATCAGATTTTTCACCTGAAGTAAATTATGACAATTTTCACAAATTTCACAAATATAGTAATTTCAAATAACAATGAAACACTGTTTTTGCTGAATGTATTTCTAGGGAAGAAACCCTTGTATCAATCTCAACTGAAATGATTATAATTCTACAAAAAGCAAATTATCAACTAATAGATATAATCAGTTGTTATCAAATCCAATCTTCTACTTTTCTGTATCATTATTTTCTTTTATTCATGCTTCTATATGCAAATTTTAATTCTTCCTTATTACCGAATAATTAAGGTTTAAATCCTCTTATTTAAAGGAGAAAAATATACTTGAAAGATGGCGAGAATAACTCGCTATTTTTAATCGTTCAAGAGAAGAAAAAAATCCTTAAGTGTTAATCTTCTCCTTGAAAAGAAGAGGTGATTATTCATTATTCATTATTGAACATACCTTGCGAAACAAAGAAATTATTGGTATTCTAATTAAAGTTCTAAAATTTATGAAATTCTATGAAAGCCGTCACTATTAATCAGTATGGTTCTATTGATGTATTGGAATATTCAGATATTAACCAACCTCAAATTACACCCAATCAATTATTAGTAAAAATTCACGCTACAAGTGTTAATCCTGTAGATTGGAAAATTCGACAAGGGCAACTACAATTATTATCAGGTTTTAACTTTCCTATTATTTTAGGTTCTGACTTATCTGGAGTTGTATTAGAAGTAGGAGAACAAGTAGAAAATTTTGAACCAGGAGATGAAATTTATACATTTATTAATCCATTAGTAGGAGGTGCTTATGCTGAATCTATTGCTTTACCTGCAAATACTGCAGCATTAAAACCAAAAAATATGACTCATTCTCAAGCAGCAACAGTTCCAGTTGCAGGTTTAACAGCTTTTCAAGGATTACTTGATTTAGGTCAAATTAGACCAGGACAAAAAGTATTAATTAATGGTGCTTCTGGTGGAGTTGGTATCTTTGCTGTACAAATTGCCAAAGCAATGAAAGCTGAAGTAATAGGTGTTTGTAGTAGTAACAATATTACCCTAGTAGAAAGTTTAGGAGCGAGTCGAGTTATTGACTATAATCAAATTGATTTTACTCAAGAATTAGAGCAGTACGATATTATTTTTGATGCTGTGGCTAAAGAAACTTTTTCTAGTTGTGAAAATGTATTAAAGCCAGAGGGAATTTATATATCTACTCTGCCAACTGTAGACAATTTACCTCCTACTTTCTTAAGCTTATTTGTGCCTGGTAAAAAATCTAAATTAATTCTTGCCCAACCAAAACCCCGTGACTTAAATGCTCTCCGAGAATTGATTGAAGATGGATTAGTTAAATCAATTATTGGCCGTACATATAAATTAGAAGAAATAGCAGAAGCTCATGCTTATAGTGAAATGGGTCATGCTGTAGGAAAAATTGCTATTACAACTGAAGAAACAAGTTTAGTTGAGTGACATCTCCCACACGCTCGCTGACACTATAGTGTAAGCTCTCTCGTTTCGTAGCCCCGGTATCCCGTCGGGCAAGCGCGTGCTTTAAGGACGGAATGCCCTGCCGCCCTATTTTTTATATTTATCGCTGCATTCCAGTCGCGGTCTATTACAATACCGAAATGCGGACAAGAATGAGTTCGTATGTTTAATTCTTTATCGACTTTTTTCCCACAGTTTGAGCAATCTTGGCTGGTATTTTTGGGGTTTACTGCGATGGTTTTCACCTCCAGCATTTCCGGCTTTGACAGTCAAAATAGACAGGAATTGTCCCCCAAATCGCATCGTTAGTTGATTTACTCAAACGAGTCTTTGCTAGCCCTTTTATATTTAAGTTTGCCTCCGGCACGCCGCTCCGCGTCTACATGGGCTATAACTTCTGCTTTTGATAATAATTCATTGGCTGTTTTGAAATGAAAATCTTTACGTTTATCAGCAACCTTTTTATGTTGTTTGGCCAAAGCTTTGACAGCTTTTAAGCATCTTTTATTACCTTTCTTTTTACGAGATAAACGTTTCTGTAGAGTCTTTAATCGCTTTTGAGATTTTCGATAGTATTGAGGTATGGGAACAGATTCTCCTTCACTTGTTACTAAGAATTCCTTCAACCCCATATCAATTCCCAGAGTATTTTTTAATGTAGGTTCAACTTTACTTGTTAAAGCTGGAACTGATTTATCTTCTAGGGATAAAGTCACATAATAACCATCTGCTTTACGACTAATTGTCACTGTTTTAATTTGAAAACCATCAGGTAAAGGCCGATGTTTAATTAACTTTACCTTTCCTATTTTGGGCAAATTAATTTGATTTTCCTCTATGCAGTCAAGTTTTATTTGAGGATAAGTAAAACTGCGATAACGACTTGTTTTCTTAAACCTTGGTTTCCCTAATTTTTGTCCATTTTTGTCTGCCTTAAACCATCTATCAAAGGCAAGTTTTACCCGTTTTATGCAATCCTGTAAAACTTGAGAATGAATTAGCTTGTACTCCCGAAACTTGTCTTTGGTATTGACCAAATCTTTTTTTTGAGAGTAATAATCTGGATTATCTCTGAGTTGAGGAATTGGCATGCGCCTTGGGACAAGCATTAACCGGACAGCGATTTTCTTCCCACCAGGAGAACCGCTCCCCTAACCTATAGTTGTACTGCCGACGTAACAAGTCCAGACATCGTTCTATGGTAGACACTTGTTCTTTATTAGACTTTAATTTGTACTGATAAGCCGTCCGCATTACTATCAACATTACTTCGATCATTGTTATGATAACATCAACTTTTGATTTCAGACAACGTAAGATTTTTCCAACTTTAGTTCTTCCTTCTCCTATATAAAAAGTCTCTAAAAAAATCCTAATTATGATTAAAGAATGGCACGGTAGTCTCGATTTAATTTATGGTAAACAAAATAACACCACTCAAATTATGACAAGCAAAAATCAAGCACCATTAAAAATACAAAGACCTTTTTATCCAGAAGGAAATGAAGTTTGTCATAGTGTAATTTTACATACTGCTGGTGGTATTGTTGGAGGCGATCGCCTTTCTATTGATATCGAATTACAACCGACTACCCATGCTTTAATTACTACTGCTGCTGCTAGTAAAATTTATCGTAGTAATGGTCAGCTTGCTCAACAAAATATTAGTATTAACCTTGATAGTGAGTCTTGTTTAGAATGGTTACCTCAACCAACAATACTATTTAATGGTGCTGAATATCGGCAAGATTTAAAAGTACATTTAGGAGTAGAAGCAAGTTGGATGAGTTGGGAAATTATTAGATTTGGCAGGAGTGCTAGGGGAGAAAAGTTTTTAACAGGAAATTGGCGTTCGTATACTGAGGTTTGGCAAGAAAATTATCCTATCTGGATAGACAGACAATGCTTAAAAGGTGGGTCGGAAATGGTTAATAGTCTTTTGGGTTTAGCTGATAATTCTGTAGTTGGAAGTTTCATTTTTGTTGGGCAACCTGTTACAGCAGAGGTAGTTACAAAAACTCGTGACTTGTGGCAAAGTTTAGGTATTGATATGTCTGGTGAAGTAGGTGTTACTCGTGTTCCTAAAGGGATGATTTGTCGCTATTGTGGGCAGTCAATAATTAATGTGAAAAATTGGTTTAATTCGGTTTGGCATTATCTCCGTCTTTTTTATTTAAAAAGACCTAGTTGTTCTCCGCGAGTTTGGTATTAGTTAGTAAGAATTCAGCAGTCAGCATTTAGCAGTCAGCTAATAACTTATTATCTTAGAAGGAGAATTTAAAATTATGTTTATGCGGCATTCCGCAGTCAAGAAAAAGATAACAAACTAACCCTATATTTGAGGGTTGAGATTGATTGCCATCTCCTGTGTTTTCTGGTAGCGTTCACAATGAGTTTGTTGGTCAATAAGAGTGACTATAACTTTCTCATTGTATTTTACCACCTATTTATCAGAGTAGAGATGAACTTTTAGCCAAATGAGTTTCCCAATATTTGAG
>NZ_CEZPJD010000379.1:0-3062 GCF_983059655.1 Okeania sp. | reverse complement strand
GTTCACAATGAGCTAGTTGGTCAATAAGAGTGACTATAACTTTCTCATTGTATTTCAGCAGCTATTTATCGGAGTAGAGATTAACTTTTAGCCAAATGGGCTTTCCAAATATTTGAGGGTTGAGATTGATTGCCATCTCCTGAGTCTTTATTTTTTGGTGACGTTCAGAATGATTTGGTTAGTCAATAAGAGTGACTATAACTTTTTCATTTCATTGTATTTTAGCAGCTATGTTATCGGGCTAGAGATTAATTTTATAGCCAAATGAATTTTCCAATATTTGAGGGTTGAAAATTTTTTGGGGTTAAGACACGGAGTGACCGTTTGTTGACTATCCCCATGCAATTAGACCTTCTTCCTTCTTCCTTTTGCCTTCTTCCTTCTTTCAGAGATTAACTTTATAGCCACAGTTGAAAACTCACAACCTCAAATCTACCAAGAACTTTTCTTAGCAATAGGCATCCGCCAACCAGTGCCAAAAGCTCGATCGCTAATTTTCAACCCAGGGGGTGCTTGTCTACGTTTAAATTCTGCCCGCATCACTAACTTGATAACCTTATTTACTACTTCTGAATCGTGTCCTGCTGCAATAATTTCTGCCAAAGATTCACACTTTTCTACTAAGCGGTATAAAATATCATCCAAAACTTCATAAGATGGTAAAGAGTCCTCATCTTTTTGATTTTCTTTCAACTCAGCACTAGGAGCTTTAGTCAGAATATTTTCTGGAATAATATTTTGCTGTTCAGTAATTAGTAAATTTTCGGCTCCATAGAAATTTTGATTATTATTAACCGCCTGCTGATTCAACCATTGACACAGAGAATAAACACGAGTTTTCGGCACATCAGAAATTACTGCTAATCCACCATTCATATCACCATAAAGAGTGCAATAACCAACCGCCATTTCTGACTTATTACCCGTGGATAAAAGCAAATGACCAAACTTATTAGAAATTGCCATTAATAAATTGCCACGAATCCGAGATTGAATATTCTCTTCAGCAATGCCAAAATTTGTATCTGCAAATAAATTTTGCAAACTATTGTCATAACTTTTCATTAAATCCCCAATAGGTATAACTTGTTTAGCAATATCCAAATTTTCCGCTAATTCCAAAGCATCTTTAACAGAATGATCGGAACTATAAGGAGAAGGCATCAAAATAGTAAAAACATTTTCTTTACCTAAAGCAGCAGTAGCGATCGCTGCGACTAAAGCCGAATCTATTCCCCCACTTAAACCAAGAACAACTTTAGAAAAACCACACTTACGCAGATAATCTTTTACGCCTAACACCAAAGCAGACCAAATTTCTTCATCCTCACTTTCTGCTAAATATAGACTTTCAAAATTAGTCACAATCAAATCTTTTTTTACTGGATTAAATTCAACAACTGCCAAATTTTCTGCAAAAGCACTAGCACGATAAATAGCATTACCAGTCTTATTAAAAACTACACTACAACCATCAAAAATCAAATCGTCATTACCGCCTACCTGATTAACATAAATAATTGGTATTTGATAACGATTTGTACTATGTTCTAACATTGCCTCTCGCAATTTTTGCTTTTCTACTCGATATGGAGAAGCAGACATATTTACAACAAAATCAACTTGATTTTCTGCTAATTCTTTAATTGGATCGCAAGTATAATTTCGCCTTCCCCAAAATTCTGCGTCATTCCATAAATCTTCGCAAATAGTCACGCCAATTTTAGCTAAAGATTTTGAACTTGTTGCAGGAATTTCTAAAATAAAAAAATCGCTAGTTTTACCAGGCTCAAAATATCGTTGTTCATCAAATACATCATAAGCAGGCAAAAGCCTTTTATGAAATATTTGTTTGACTTTTCCGTTACCTAGTAAAGCAGCACTATTAAATAATGATTTCTCTCCTATTTCATTAGCTTGAGAATTAAAAGTTACAGTTCCCACTAAAACTGCTATTTCTGATGGTAAATTTTTAGCTAACTTTTCTAACTCTGTAGCAGCAGCTTTAATTAAACTAGGATAAATTAATAAATCTCGTGGTGGATAACCTATTAGGGATAATTCTGAAGTTATCATCAATTTGGCATCTAAATTTTTAGCTTTTTGTGCAGCTTCTAAAATTAATTCTGCATTTCCTTTAATATCACCAATAGTAGGATTAAGTTGTGCGATAGCTATTTTCATAATTTTTAAATTATTAGAGACTGTGACAGTAAATATAACAAATGGGACAGGTAAAGTTGCCAACCTTGATGATATTTGGCAAACAACAAATATTATTTCTGTTAGTAAATCTTCTGATTAGAGTAATAATGAATCAAAAAATCATTGCATTATGGTCTACTCCTCGCTCCAGAAAGACAGCTTTTATGTGGATGGTTAAGCAAAGAGGTGATTTTTTGGTACTTCACGAACCTTTTGGTCCTTCAGCATACTATAGTGAAGAACGTATTTTTAATCGTTTCCCAGATATCGCACCACAAGCAGAATATAATTATCAGAATATATTGCAAGACTTAAAGGTAAAATCTCAGAATAACAGATTGTTTATAAAAGATTTTCCTTGTTATTTTATACAAATTGTAAATAATGAATTTATTGATTATTTCCAGCATACTTTTTTGATTCGCAATCCAGATCAAATGCTACCTTCCTATTATTATAAAATGCCCGATCTTGATTTTGAGGAATGTGGTTATAAACAACTTTTTGAACTTTTCAACAAAGTCATTGAGCGTACAGGTAAAATTCCTGTATAAAATACAACAAATATAATTAAGGAGTATTGTTCGAGAATAGGTATTCCATTTATAGCAGAAGCATTAGACTGGAATCCCCCTAGCAATACTAATGAAATAAGTTGGTGGGATAATGGAAGTTGGCTTGAAAATTTACAAATTAGTTATGGGTTTCAAAATACTGAGAAATCTTACTTAAAAATTCATCAAGACCAAAAATTGCTTTCTCTCTACAATTTGTGTATGCCATACTACGAAAAGCTGAACCAATACCGTTTATTGCAAAGAAAATGAATAAGAGACGGAAACAGTTATAGTTTAATT
>NZ_CEZPJD010000378.1:1600-7499 GCF_983059655.1 Okeania sp. | reverse complement strand
CTATATTTATGCCACCAAGTTTCTGCTTGGGAACTAATTCCACAAGATATTACTCCTACAGAAATTAGAGTAACTGTTACTATTTGCCAAAATTTATATTTAACTTGGTTACTAAAGTTGGTTAAATTAGTAGCCAAAAGATAAGCAACAGATATTTGAATTCCTAAGTAAGTAGGGATGAAATAACGAGGAATAGTTGAACGTTGCCCACCAAACATTAAATCGGGAATTATTAAAGTTATGGGAGTTAATAATATCAAGGTTAAAATGAACAGATTTACTGATTTAGGTGCATTCCGACAGATAAAATAAATTGAGTATATTACTAAGACTAAACTTATCAATAATAGATAGAGCCAGATTGTATCGATACCTAATAAAGCATCATTATCAAAAACAATATTTTTGACATCAAATAATCTTTCTGAAGAGCCAATTTGAATATCTAGAAAAGTAAAACCTACATTAATCAACCATCTTTTCAACAAGGTTAATAAAGGTGCTGTTCGAGATACCCATTTTGTGCCATCGAAATGCTCAATTATTACTATTAGCCATGGTAAAAAAATTATAAATCCAGAAACAGATGCTAGGAGATAAGCTTTGAATTTTTTAGTTAATTTGAGTTTTTCGATTAAAAGTATATATATTCCATGACCAAAGGCTACTAATATGGAAAAAAGATGAGTATATAAGGCAAAAATTAAACTTACCGTGTAAATTTGCCAGTTACGTTTAGTGGGGATTTTTATTGCCCGAACTAAGGCAATACTTGATAATAAAATAGCCACTGTAAATAAACTATAAACCCGTGCTTCTTGAGCATATAATACCGAAATTGGAGAAACTGCCGTCAGAGCGATCGCTATTTCTCCAACTAATGGTTGATTGAACAATTCTCGGCATAACCAGTAAATACAAGGAAATACTAATAAGCTGGTCAAAGCTGAGAAACTTCTGGTTACTGCTACAGAATAACCAAATAATTTTACCCACCATCTGAGCAGTACAAAATAAATCGGTAAATGTTCGGGGTTTTCTGTTGCTAAAGAGTTGATAGTATTAATGAAATTTTTATTAGGGTTAGTGCCTTGATACTGCTGAAAAAAGTCCCTACTAATTATGCCAGTCTCATCGGTTATATCCTCTAATTCGCCTCTAGTATAACCAGCAATTCTTAAGGAGGTAATTGTTTCATCGTACCAGTAAACTTTTCGATCAATATTTATGAATCTGAAACATATTCCTAAGATTAAGGTAATGGCAATAAATATTTTTAGCCAAGTAAAATAAGATTTTTTATAGAACATTAAATCAGTTATCAGTTATCAGTTATGGCGCTGTGCGCAGGCAATAGACAATAGCGGTCAGACCCCGCGTCGGCGTCAGACGCAAGGGAATGCTGACCAAGAGAGGCAATAGGCAATAGGGGGAATCAATTGCAGATAATATAAGACTTTTAGCTATTTGGCCACTCCTGTAATTTGTAAATATACCAGCGCTCATTGCTATATCAGTTATTAGGAAAGGCAGAGGGCATCCCCCCTACCCCCCTTTGAAAGGGGGGAAAAGGCAGAAGGGAATTGTAACTCCTGCCCTCTGCCTTCTACCTTCGTTCATACATCTTATATAAATTATCTATATAAGTTCTTTCTACTCCTGAACATTGAATAGAATCATCATTTTCAATAATTATATGAGTTATCTGATATTTATCAATTAAATTTTGCAAAGCCTGACATTTTGCTATCCCAGAATTATCATAAAATTGTTGTGCCATTAATAATCTATTGTGCCATTCAATAACTTCTGTATCTTTGTAGGGATGAGATTTAAGATTAATCAAAATTGGCGCACCTGTAGCAATTCTAAAGTCAACGAATTTCCCAGAAGCGTAAGGAACTAAATATATATCTCTAGCCTGTTTATTTTCTTTGACATATTCCATGATAATTGGCGTATCTTTTTGATTAATAGTTAGCTTTTCTAGTTGTATTCCCACTCCTGACAAGATGAACAAATATATTCCTACTAAAGTGCCAATTTCAAGCAGTTTTTTGTATTTCAGAATCTGGGGATAATATCTATCAAAAATAACAGTCACAATATAGGCAATTATCATACAAGTAGAAATCGGAACTAAAAAAGCAGATACTCGCCAAGGAGTAAGAAACGCCAAAGTATTACTGACAGAAATTATTTGAATTATTGTCAGAATAGTTGCTGTGGCAAAGGGCAAAAATAAGATAAAAAATAGTCTAGTTTTGCGGAGGAGATAGAGAGCGATCGCTACTACTAAGATTTGAATTGGGGCGGCGGGTTCAGTTAACCAAATATCGGGGAAGGAATGATGAGGAATTCGATTTACAAGTAAGCTTTCAGAAATTTGAAAAAGCTCTGGAGATGTGGGTCTAAAAGTAATAGTCATGTAACTGACTACTGGTAAGACAAAGATAAATGAAACGACACCTATTAATAATGATTTTTTGAGCTGATTTTCATTTTGATAAGTGAGAATCAGATAAGCTAAAGTTAGTAAAGCTGCGCTGGGAAGATATGTGGGATGAAAAGTTGCTGCTATCCCTAAAGCCGATACTGCTAAAAAAGGTTTTTTTCTGAGAAAGGCATAGATAGAAAAAATAATTAAAACTCCAAATGTACAGGGTTGAAAATAGTCACCAAGAATATATTGTTCGGCTAAACCATAGTGGAGATGTACATGAGTTTTAAAGTCAAATATTCTGATTTGTAGACAGTGAATAGTCAGGAGCAGGAGAAAATAAATTAGTAGTTTAAGTCGGGAAGTATTAATTTTGAAAATTACTGAGGCAATGCCAAGCGTACTGTAAATATAGATGCCAAAGATAAGGATGTAATAAAAGTAGAAAAAATTTTCATGGAAGTAAGTATAAGTGAAGTGAACTAAAAAAGTAAAAGCGGGTAAAGGGTCGAGTGTATTAGCTAACCAATCTTGGTTTAAATAACCTAAATCAGCTTTAGCTAATCCTTGTAAAAATTTAGTATGTTGATTTGAGGTGTATAGAGGGTCTTGAGTATAGGAAATTCCGAAAATTAAGCCTAAGATAAAAATTTGAGCTATGGAATTCAGGATTTTATTTTTCAAAGTGAGAATTTTCAGTATTTTACTTTTTAAGTTTAATTTAGAGATGAATCTTAATTCTTTTTCTTTTACTCTTGCCAAATTTTTTTTAGAAAACCCTAGAATTAAGTACATAGGCGCAAATAAACCTAACTATGTTAAAAAATATTTATGCAGCTAAAACCCTTGAAATTGCTTTTTTCAACTTCGTTTCAGTTGCAATGATATAATGACATTTAATTATATTTGGCTACTTAGATACATCATAAATTTACAAATTATTGTACACTTCTCAAGATGTATAGTAAACATTTATCTAATCATGGGCTATGTCAAAAAAAAAAGAGCTTGCTGAAACTCTATATAGTATTTTTTGGTTTGGAGTAGGATTATTTATTATATTTAGTTCTGAACTAATAATCCTCAAATGTCATCGTCTTCAGTTAAACCAAAAAGTAGCTTGCGAAGTTACTCATTTTACCTTAGGTAGAAAACACATCGATCTAATTCCTGTAGGAGAAATTCAAGGTGCTAAAATTCAGCGATGGGGTAAACGAAATTATAGAGTAATTCTTCTGACTATAAATGGTCAAATTCCCATACAAGATATTCTTTCTGGTTCGAGTCAAAAATTTGCTAGTCAAACAGCAGACCAGATTAATAGTTTTCTTAAGGAACCAGAACAAAGATCGTTAAAAATACACCAGCATCCTAACTGGTTTGCAGTCTTCTGGGGAGTTATATCTATTAGTTTACCTATATTACTACTTGTGTTTAAATTGCTTGATTTTAGAGATAGAAAATCTAACATTCGGAAAATACAAAGAGAAGTTTCCTCTCTCGACTATGAGGATAAAAAATCAGATATAAGTTAGCTAACAGAAAAAGATAATACTAGAAAATTTGCACTATATTGTAAGTTTATTTAGAAGTTAATGTTAATTTATGTTACACAAAAACCTAGAACTATATACCTCATTAAACAATAAATTTTTGTATCCGCTCAATAAATGGGGGCGGACTACCAGTTTAGGAAGGATTTTACGCCATTTGAGGCTTGCCATTTACCGATTTACCCCGGATTATTGAGCGGTTACAAATTTTTGTATAATGTTAAAGAAGTCTACTAAATATTTATCTGATGATTAGCCATGTCAAAAAAAACTAATATTTATGAAACTATAGCTGTGATTTTATTCATTCCATTAGGGTTTTTTTGGATGTTTGTTTTGATATTTGGTTCTGAATTAATAATTCTAAAATGTAATCGTCTTCAGTTAAACCAAAAAGTTGCTTGTGAAATTACTCATTTTGGCTTCCGTGGAAAACGTATTACTGAAATTATTCCAGGACAGCTTCAAGGTGCTAAAGAAAGGCTAATATATCGTGGACGAAAGGGAAAAAAGAGTAGATATCAAGTATTTCTTTTAACTGAGTATGATGAAATTCCAATACACGATACTTTTTATGGTCGGAGTGGATCAGTAGCTAGTCAAAAAGTAGACCGGATTAATAATTTTCTGAATAACCCAGAACAAATGTCGCTAAAAATGGTACAGTATCCTCACATTATGACAATCTCTTTCGTAATTATGGTTGTTATTTTGCTTATATTATTATTGGTATCTATATTGTTGGGGTTTAGAGATAATAAATCTAGAATCCGGAGAATTAAAAGAGAAATTTCCTACCCTTATCATGAGGATGAAAAATCAGATTATTGAGCGGGGGAGTAGGGGAGTAGGGGAGTAGAGGAGAAGTAAACATAAGAATAATTAACAAGTTAGTTATTGTTAATTATCAAAAAAGTTATTTACTTAGCGCGTTAATTACTTAATAATTGAAGTTTCACCTAAGTTAAGCATTCTTTTTGCACACTTGGTAGAAAAACTTGATGCATTTAAGACCAGATTTGGTATTACTTAATTTTTTGTTTATAAACAGCTTCTAATTTCAGTTTTTTTTGATTACTTATTCAATCAAAATACATTTAGCTTCTAAAACCCATAATTTTTCTGTTTCCAAAACCGAACATTTGTCTATAGTGCCAACTATGGCAGGAATAGTTCCATTTTGGAGATTAATTCCAATCAGATTTCCCATTTGATGATACCACTGTCTCAACCAACGATTCTTCAGGACATATTCTGGCATAAATGCTTGACGGTCTAAGATTAAAAAATCTATTTCATAAGTATTGATAAAATCCTGAATAAATTGAATATCTAAATGGTACTGAGCAAAAATAAATTCTGTAGCTCGTTGTTTAATTTGATTGTAATAACCGAGATGATAAGGAATGGCATATTCCCAAGCAAACAATACCGAACGTTGAGAAAATGTAGGGATATAATTCGCCTCTTCTGAAAGAGAAGCAATGAGAATATCTTTTGGTTGTTGAGCCAAAAATTCATAAACTTCTGGAGATTTACCTTTTTGATAATCAAGGTCATAAAAGTTTTTCCACAAGCTAAAATTACCAAGAAGTAAAATCCCTAAAAATACAATAAAAATTAATCCTGAAATTCTTCTATTTTTGTCGGATGGCTGTTGAATTACCCACTGAAAGACGGCATCTAAAATTATGCACAAAACAATGGCAGTGGCTATAGCTAAAATTATCCGAAAACTATGATTTGTGTAGCGACTTGGTAAATGTAATTTGAATAATAAAAGATGAGCTGTCACAAATAAGACTACACCAGCAAAAAAAATCTGAACTAACAATTTAATATTCGGTGTTATTTGTTGAGTTAGAGGTAGTCTTCTGAGAAAAATTCTTGCCGCATCAAAGTTATG
>NZ_CEZPJD010000378.1:0-1500 GCF_983059655.1 Okeania sp. | reverse complement strand
TTTGTTGAGTTAGAGGTAGTCTTCTGAGAAAAATTCTTGCCGCATCAAAGTTATGGATTTTCTCAAAATAATTAGGTCTAAAACCCCACCTTTTAAGGCCAAATATTTTTGGAGCTTTTCTCAAATCCCCGTTACAAAGATAACTTCTGACTTTTGACTTCTGACTTCTGACTTCGTTAACTTCTTCCTTCTGAAAAAATATTGGCAAAAATAATCCAACTATTAATATGTGAGGCAGGAATAATTCTTGAGGTAAAATGCCACTACGACTGCCGAAGATGAAAAAATCCCAATAATTTTGTAAGAAAAAAACACTTCTACCAGCTTCACCAAATTCTGGCAAAACTTTTGCTTGAGATGCTGTAATTACAGGTTGATAATTACTAGAATTTAAAGCATAAAAGAAAATCACCAACAAAATTAATCCTAAACCTACTCCACTAAATAGATAATCCTTTGGATTTTTGCTCAGAAAAAACCGCCTTTTTTCCCAGTTTAAAAGCCTAATAATTAAAATTAAAGCAGTCAGGATAACGTATTGAGGATAAAATAATCCCAACAGAGCGATCACTACTAAAAATGGAATTAATGATTTGCGTAATAAATAGTATAAAACTCCCAGAAATAGAGGATATAAAAAAGCTCTTGGTGTGCCAGAAACTATATCATTTTGAAGCCAGATATTTTGACTTAATAATACTGAGGCAATAAAACCAGCAAAAGGTATGGGCAATATCTGAAAGCAAATTCCAAAACAGTAGGCAGCAGTTATTAAACTTAAAGGTAATGGTAATAATTTATTCAGGAAAATTGGGTCTATTCCAACTTGGGCAAATAGCCAATAAAAAGTTTTATAACCCCATGGTGCAACAGACTGAAAATAATCAGCAATTAAATCATTAGGAAATAATTCTGGGTCTAAAAAACGACGCATCCAAAAAACGTGCTGTCTTGCATCGTCTTGCACAATATATTCTCCACTAAATGCTTGTTGAAGTGCCAGCAAACTATATATTGTTGCGAAAGTTAAGCTGAGAATTAGCCAGAATATTTTCTGATTTGTTTTTGGGGTATTTGATGGGATTAAAATTTGTTTGAGCTTTTGGATATACATTGAAAATGTGTGATAAAATAATAGTATAGAAACAAAAAAGACAGCAATGTTAGTAAGAGAGGCCAAGTTATTAAACGGGACATTAAATCAATATAAATCCTTGGATGAAGCTATCAGGACGGCACAGTTTATTAGAAATAAAGCTGTTAGATATTGGATAGACAATCAAGGAGTAAATAAGTCACGTTTATATAAACTGAGCAAAGAGTTAGCTAGTGAGTTTGCTTTTGTCAATCAATTAAACTCATCAGCTAGACAAGCCTCAGTAGAAGTAGCTTGGACTTCAATTAGTAATTTTTATCGTCGCTGCATTTGAAGGAGCCAAAAAGAAAGGATACCCAAAATTTAAAAAGCATTGTCGGTCTGTAGAATATAAACAATCTGGT
>NZ_CEZPJD010000377.1:0-7526 GCF_983059655.1 Okeania sp. | reverse complement strand
CTCCCTACTCCCTGCCGAGCGCAAAAAGACTAGTGAAGCGCAAACCCTAATTATTGCCTGAAACAGAAGCCTCTTCTACAAAATTGTCACCATTTTTCTTCTGATTTTTAGGAGAAGGTTTTTGATGACGAGTCTTAGAAGAACGTGGCTTTGGCTTTGGTTTGGGAGTTTCATAGACAGGAATATCTTCCTCCTGAGCATAATCAGGCCCCATCCAAGCAGGACGAGTTTCATCATAAGCTATCTGTAAAGCTGCAGCAGCGATCGCGTGGGGGTCATACTCTTCACCCAACTGAGCAATTAATGGTAAGAAAGAAGCCATCCG
Organism: Okeania sp.; assembly: GCF_983059655.1. NCBI lineage: Bacteria > Bacillati > Cyanobacteriota > Cyanophyceae > Oscillatoriales > Microcoleaceae > Okeania > Okeania sp. The sequence goes on along the minus strand of NZ_CEZPJD010000377.1, from coordinate 7,201 downwards.
TTCCCCACTCAGAGCATCTCGTACCTTATTCTGTAACTTCTGCAACTGTCGAGCTTCAATTTGAGACCGCTTAGGAATTGAGCGAGTATCCAAACGTTGACGCAGATGACGTTCTATCAGACGTAACTTCCGCTTATCTAAAGGATTAATCAACGAAATCGCTATACCTTCGCGACCTGCACGACCAGTACGACCAATACGGTGAACATAATTTTCCACGCTATCAGGTAAATCGTAGTTAATCACATGGGTTAAATGGTCTACATCTAAACCACGAGCTGCAATATCAGTTGCCACTACCCAACGTACTTGTTGATTGCGGAAGCGACTTAGCAACCGTTCTCGTTGAGATTGATTCAAGTTACCGTGATATTCATCAACACTATGACCTGCTGACTGTAATTGGTTGGTTAGTTCAGCTGCAGCTTGCCTTGTCCGCACAAATATCAAAGCTGCTTCTGGGTCTTCGAGTTCTAAAACTGGCTGTAACGCTTTAGCTTTTGGCCAACCACGAGGCACCATGTAAGCAATCTGAGTAATTCGCTTTGGAGTTGTCTTTTGTTGAGCAACTTTGACTGTTACTGGCGATCGCAAATACTTATTCACCAGTTTCTTCATGGAATGATCCATTGTTGCTGAGAAGAAAGCTGTTTGATGTTCAGTGGGTGCTGCATCCAGAATTCTTTCTACATCCTGAATAAAACCCATACTCAACATTTCGTCAGCTTCGTCTAAAACCATCATTTTCAAATTATCTAGTTTTAAACTATTGCGATTCAGCATATCGATAATTCGTCCTGGCGTTCCTACTACAATCTGAACACCTCGTTGAAGGCGCTGAACCTGACGTTCAATAGATTGACCGCCATAAACAGTTAAAACATGTAGTCGGTGTTTAGTTGGACCCTTCTTCTCCAAACCAGCAATTTGACGAATTGCTTCTGTCACTTGTAGAGCTAACTCACGAGTGGGAGTCAAAATCAAGGCTTGAACTGCTTTTGTCTCCAGTTCAATTCTCTCCAATATGGGTAACGAAAACGCTGCGGTTTTACCTGTTCCTGTTTGGGCTTGACCTACAATATCGGTTCCTTCCAGCAAATGAGGTATTGCTTGGACTTGAATCGGAGTAGGTTCAGTAAAACCAATTGTTTCCAGATGATTTACGCGCTCTTGTGAAATTCCTAAATTTGCAAACGATAAATCCATTCATTCTCCTAAGTAAATTATTTTACATCTGGTTTTGTTACCCAACTTGGAGGCAGATTTATGCTCAACTGTAGCTGCTTATCAGCCCTTGCTAACTATAAACCTGTAATTATTTGGTAGGGCAATATGCCTTTGCCAATCACAATCTTTACTAAACTGATAGCATTAGAGTTAGTAGCTAAAATTTTAGTAGTGTCTGTGTGTTCTCAACGACTAGGTTTTAACCTGAATATCGACGACAGAATAAAGGCCAAATGCCCTGTTCCTTTTCTTCCTAGTTGGGTATATTGAAGTACCTCTGCTTAGTCTGTGACTTAAACGGAGGTTTCGCGTCTCATCCACTGAACTCAGTGTCTCTGGTTTTTTCTAACCTTTATCTCCTCAAAAGGAGAACCCGCGCAGCCACCCTGCTTCTCAAGGCAGATAAATTCTGATTTTTTTGTAGAGGTTTTCGGATTTGACAGGCAGGCAAACGGGAACATTATAAGTTCTTTTGTTTGTCTGATTACCTGAACTACCGCTAGTACATATACTAGAAAATTTACATTGTTTCTAAGACCTTTTAAGTAGGTCAGGCAGGTTATCAACCACTACAATATCAAAAAAGATATAGAGATTAGTACCATCTCACAGATGTCTATACTTCTGAAAGGTTAGAGCCTAAATTTTGCTACGGTAAAGCTGTTGTATATATCAAGTTCCCGTTAGACAAGGGAAGAAAAAATTACCTCTATTGTGAGGTTTTCTATATCCCTGAGTCTTGATTTAAGTTCCCATAGATATTTTATGGTACTTAACAGCTCACTGTGATGTTCTCTCCTGCTAAATCACTCTATTATAGCGGGAGATTCTCCTCCTTACCGAAGAGATTCCTGCTTCCCTGGCTGACTAGTGTCTACGCCTCCACAGGCAGCAGCGATGAGACCCACCGCTGTTTTTGTACTAAATAGTTATGTATTCACCCAGTTTCCTTTTGTGATTTTACCTCAAATACGGAATTACCAGGACTTCACCAGTTGATCCCCATATCTTGAGTTGTCTAGGTTCAGCAGTCAGGTGCGTATTACCGCAACTCCATAACTGGACTGAGCAAACGCACGCTTCAGCTACTTTGTCAACTAAAGAACGCTACTAGTTTTTTTGCTGGTAGCAACTCTCCTCCTGTTATACCCGTTAAGGTTAACGAGAGACCCAGAGTAACATTTAGTTGGGTAGCTCATTTTTATCTTCATAATCATTAACATAATAACAAATGACTTAACATTTGCCACATTTATTACATATTTTCCTTAATTTAACTACTTTTTTTAGATTTTGTACATTAGATATAGAGGTTTTGGGACATATAGATTTCTTCTAGAAGTAACTTAAAAGCGAACTGGGTGTTACACGTAATGCTTTTACAGTATAAAGGGAATTGATAATTTATATATTTTTAATGTGTTCGGGATTCAAGTTTGGTTAAAGGTCTAGTATCAGTTGTATCTTCTGACCATAATTCAGTGGCCATAATTAACCTTTTTGGTTGTGCTTTCGCCATCCCTAAAAATTTAGCCTACACCTTAACTGAATGACTAATTGCTCAATTTACTCAATTTACTCAAATCTACATAACCATACAAGTCGTAAATATCTGCATCTGTAATCATCACTGGCACAATTGACCCCAAACGGGCATTACCTTGGAGATAAACAAGTCCATCAACTTCTGGAGAAAACCGCGATGACCTACCAATTAACTCTCCTGTCTGGGGATTTTCCTGTTCAATAAGTACATTCACTACTTGTCCCACTGATTTTTGATTCTGTTTCCCAGATATAGGCTGCTGGACTTGCATAATTTCTTCTCTACGGGCCTCCATCAAATCATTGGGCAACTGATTAGGCAAAGTGTAGGCAGGTGTTCCTTCTTCTGGAGAGAAAGTAAAGACCCCAACATGGTCGAACTCGTGGCGCTTGACAAATTCTACTAAATGTGTATGATGCTCTTCCCTTTCACCAGGAAAGCCTACTATAAAGGTTGTTCGCAACACAGCATTAGGCATAGCTGCTTTTATTTTTTCGATTATATTATCATTAACCTGACCTTGCCAAGGTCTATTCATCGCCCGCAATATTTGGGGATGAGAATGTTGTAAGGGCAAGTCGAGATAGGGTAAAATATTGGGAGTTTCTTGGATGGCGGTTATTACTTTGGGAGTCAAACCTGTAGGATAGGCATAGTGCATTCTAATCCAGGGTATATCAACTTTTCCTAGAGCGCGGAGAAGTTCGGCGAGTTTGGGTTCGCCATAGATATCAACTCCATAGTTAGTGGTTATTTGGGAAATGAGGATAATTTCTTTTACCCCTTGGTCTGCTAGTTGTTGAGCTTCAGTGACAATGGATTCTATGGTGCGCGATCGCTGGTTTCCTCGTAGATGAGGAATGATACAAAAAGCACAACGATAATCACAACCTTCTGCTATTCGTACATAAGCAACTCCTTCAGATGTCGTGCGGTAACGTGGGGTTGTTTCATCAGCGATATAGGTGGGTTGGGCGGAGACTTCTTTGACGCGATCGCCTTTTTCTACTCGTTGCATCACATCAACTATTTTATGATAATCACCAGTACCCACAATGGCTACTGCTTCTGGCAACTCTGCAAGTAATTCTTCTTGGAAGTGTTGCGCCATACAACCTGCGATGACTATTTTTTTATTAGCTTCTGCTAACTCTACCAAAGTACGAACAGACTCTTCTCTGGCAGCTTGGATAAAACTACAGGTGTTGACGACTACATAATCTGCTAATTCTTCGTTAGCATCTACTTGATAACCTGCTTGCGCTAGTAAACCTATGATGTGTTCGGTATCGATACGATTTTTTTCGCATCCTAAGTGAGAGAATGAAATGGTAGGTTTTGTAGACATTTATAGTTCAGAGTTATTAATTTTGATTTAGGAACAGTTTTTTAGTATAGCATATTACTTGTGGCTAGATGTAGCAGTCGAAGGAAAGGTTAGTAGAGATCAAAAGTTTAAAACTCAGGTAACCATCAATATTTTTCTTTCTTTCTTCCTTCTTCCTTCTGCTATTGAGTAAATCAAATGCTTTAAACATACAAAAACTGGCATTAAATCCTAGAATTTGGAATCTGCCAGCAAAAAAATAAGAGTTAAAAATTAATATTAGAAATCTCCAAAAATCAACAATAAAATCAATTATCATCCATAAATAATCAATTATTACTCACTTTTTCCTGTTTATTATTTTTTGGAGATATCTATTTTTGTGAGCAAGTTCAAAGTTAATTAGCAGGTGTCAAAATAATTACTGTTCGCTGATTAACATCAGCAGCAGGATCGCTGCCAGGGAGTGGTTGAGAAAATCCCATTCCTTTACCAACAACCTGATGTGGTAAATTCTGCTGTTTCAAATATTCTACTACTGCATTTGCTCGGTCTTGGGATATTTCTTGGTTTAACTGAGCACCACCGACTTGAGATGTATGACCTTCTACTGTAATAGTAACTTTATTCGGATCGTATTCTTTAATTTCTGAGATGAAACTATTTATAGTTTGCTCTGCTTGGGGAGATAATTCAAATGCATCAAATCCAAATTTGACTTGACCTAAAGTTTTGGCTTGACTCAAATTCTTGCCTTGTGGTTGAGATGTTGTAGATGTATTACTAGTAGCAGCAGAAGTTTCAACTTCGGGCGATGATGTAGCAGTTGGTTGTGCAGTTTCAGAGGTAGTAGTAAAGTTTGTTGTATTGTTATTAGTATTAGTACCAGGTGATACGGTCGCGGATGGAGAAGTAGATACTGAGCTAGCAGTTGTTTCTGTTTCTGTAGTTGTAGTTAGAGGCTCTGTTTCTGTAGTTGTTGTATTAGATGTGATGGGAGTGGGAGATTCTGCTTGAGTGGTTGTTTCTGTTTCTGTAGTTTCTGTAGTTGTAGTTAGAGACTCTGCTTCAGTAGTTGTTGTATCAGATGTGATGGGAGTAGGAGATTCTACTGCATTAGTAGTTTCAGCTTCTGTAGTTTCTGTAGTTGTAGTGAGAGACTCTGTTTCAGTAGTTGTTGTATCAGATGTGATGGGAGTAGGAGATTCTACTGCATTAGTAGTTTCAGCTTCTGTGGTTTCTGTAGTTGTAGTGAGAGACTCTGTTTCAGTTTCTGTAGTGAGAGACTCTGCTTCAGTTGTTGTTGAAGTTGTTTCAGTTTCTATTGTTTGTACTTGAGTAACTTCTGTTTGATCGTCTACCTCTTCAGTTTCAGGTAATTGAACTTCAATAGTAGGTTTTTCAAAAGCTTTAGGAGCTGCAAATGCCCAAGCACAAATCATCATAAAGCCCATACATCCTGCTAAGATAGTAGGGTGTACAGTTTGTTGTTTATCTTTTTTTTCAGTAGTCATATCTAAAATATAGTTCTAAATTAGGTTTATCTGAAATAATTTCTATTAAACTAATATGATATTGACAGAATCAGCAAGTGAGGCAAAATCCCAAATCATTAATCATTGAGATTCTTGTCCTTATTTATAGCAGCATTTGATGAGAAAGGGCATAAATCATAAATTATTTTTTCTCAGCTCTTTAATTTGATTATTGGAGATGTCTATTAAAAATTAAATATCTTAAAGAGACGCTCCACCAGAACGTCTCTAAGTAATTTGTATTGCTCTTAACTAACTAACTGCATAGGCGGTACTGAGTCCCCATAAAAGGAGCAATACTATAGCACCTAAAATCAGAATGGAAGAAATAGCGATCGCGCTGGGAGTATCTGCTCCCTTAAATTTCATTATTCCACGGTCAAGGTCTGACATGATATTTACCTCCTAATTCTACTTTTGATTTTAGCTAAGGTTTTTTAGAAATATGTCTATGTTGCTACTATATTTTCTCCCATTTTTGTTTCTGATTGGTCTCGAATTTTAAAATAAAAATAAAGATTGGCAATGGTCATATTTTGAGGCGGTTTGTAAATTGGATAATCCCAGGGATTTATAACTAGTTATTGACTGATATAATACTCAAATTGTTTCCTCAATTCTGGTTTTATTAAAAATAATATTTGGTCTTGCAAGAATAGGGGATAAAATTTTTGTTTTAACTCTTCATAAAGTTTTTATTCTAGTGCTTCTGTAAGGAATAAGTTTGTCTAGGTATTTTCGATGATTTATGACTATCGAAAATCTGCACTTTCTAATAGTTCTAATTCTGAATTATTAGAATTTATCACTTACTACTTCTTCTAGACAAATTTTACCATGAGATTATTCTGGAGTAATTGCATCTAACAGTCGATAAATTCTTGAGTTTCTCTTAGCAATGATGGCATTATTATGGCAAAAGCTCTAATTATTAGAGTTTTTATTGGTTCTTATGTTAACTCAGATAATTATTCTAATTTTTATAGAGAGATTCTGATATTTCCAAGGATGGTTTTTTATTAGGCATTTTTTTGTAGCTTCTACTCAGGTAGAATAATATTATAGAACCAATCTACTGAAGTAGAATATTAACATATCAACCAAATTTTAAATTTTTACGCGGTGTTTTATGTCGGAAAATAATGACCGTAATCCATTAGATGATATAGAATTTACTCCGGATCTAATCAGAGGTGTAAAAAAAGATAGTTCGGAAGCTGATAATTATTCTGGTAATTCTGAGCAGGTAGAAACTGAGGAGGAATCTGAGGAAGTTAATGAAGTTTTGCAGGTAGAAACTGAAACAAAAAATTATCAGGAATTATCTCAGGAGATTAGTTTGTTTAGAGAAAAGTTAGAGCAGTTTTCTCAAGGTATGGAAAGTAGTTACTCTCAGCTTGAAGAAAAAGTTTCTCGGTTATCTGATTTTATGTTGGAGTTACAGGAAGAAAGGTTGAATGGAGATGTTGATTTAGAGTCGTTGTTTGGTCGAGTTAAGTCATTAGAAATTTCATTAGAAAGTTTACCTAGACAAATAGAGGAAAGGATTAATAGTACCTTTGATTC
>NZ_CEZPJD010000376.1:0-7535 GCF_983059655.1 Okeania sp. | reverse complement strand
TTTTATATAATAAGCTTTTTATCCCCCCTACTGCCTCTCTTGGTCAGCATTCCCTCTCTTGGTCGGCGTTCCCTTGCGTCTGACGCCGACGCGGGTTCCGACCGCTTGCGCCTAGCGGCGGCGCGGGGTCTGACCGCTATTGCCTACTGCCAAATGAGCTGCGCACAGCGCTATAAATATCATGTCCGCTTAAATACTTACACTCAAAAGGAAGGCAGAAGGGTTAGAATAATTTGGACAAATTCGCTTTTTATCACCGGATTTGGTATTATATCATCTCCGGTAGCATCGGTCTTGTATAGTAAATAGGGAACAGGGAACAGGGAACAGGGAACAGGGAACAGGCAAGAAAAAAACTTAAATTTCCTGTAGATATCCACGCTAACTTTTACACAAACGATACCAACGGACATGATATTATTCGTAACATTCTTTTTTCAAAATGGTATAATACTAAATCTCAAAAGTCTTGCTACATCTCCTTGAAAGTAGGGAGTAGGGAGTAGGGTGAAAAGAGATAAGATATTTTGGTTTAATACCGAGAATCGTTACAAACATGATTATACCATTATTTTTACTTAATAACTGAAGTCCCATAGGAAGTATAGCATTATTTTTGGGAATTGCTATAAAACTATTTCTCAGAAGAACAATCTTGGGACGATTCTTCTGACTACCTCTTCTATAATTCCCATTCCTCCTGACTTCTGGATTCTGGCTCCTACCCCTACCAAAAGACTTTTTCAGCAAACCCTAACTAGTAGTATACAAGATACTATCGATAATGCTTTCAGAGTTTTGTCCTAATCAACTGTTTCTATACTATAGCAATCCTAAATCATTTGTGATAATTTTATTGCTTCGGTGTTCTTTATTGTCTATTCCCTGTTCCCTGTTCCCTAAAATCTATAATATTTCACAACTCAAATAAGATTGCTATATTAAAATCTAAAACCTTCTTTGATAGAGCTAGGTTTCAAAAGTTCCTATCGCTTCTATCGCTATTTTTAGTAACGAATGATGGGAGTATTTTTTTAAAAGAATTAATAACGCTTCATCCAACTTAGCTTCCAAATCTTGATTTTGAATATCCACAATTATTTGATAGAGAAGTTCAAAAGTAATCCGTTCATCTTTGATCAAAATAATATATTCGCAATTATCTGTATTTTTAAATTTATCTAATTCTGCTATACTTTTTTCACCACTAACTTTATACCCTCTAGCATCTCGATATAAATAAAACTTAAGGTGAGAATTTCTTGCTACTAATTCATTCCAGCTAGTTATCCGAGAAAAAAAGGCGCTACCTCCATCATACAAAAAACCTATAGCATAACCTTGAGTTTCTGTTTGAATAACCAGGTGATCTGGAATTTTTTTTGGTCTATCAAAAGTCAGAAAGTCTAACTTGAGAGATGGTTGAATTATTTTCAAAGATTCAAAAATTTTCTCCAATTTTCCCCGGTCATCACTACTTGTAATAACTTGGGAATCACTATATTCTTCTTCTATTTGCTGATATTTTTGATTCAGGTAATCTACGATAATTTTATTAGTATCAGTTGGAGACTCTTGATGAATAGACTTTTGATTATCTGGCTCATTTTTTGCTTCTAAATTAGATTCAATACTCAGTTTTTCAGCTATCTTCAGAACAAGTTCTTTAATTTGTTTAATATCTGAAACCAAACCTTGTAAATTGGAATTATTTTGTAGTGATATTTGACTATTTGTGTCAACTTTCAGATAATCAGGCAGGGGAATATTATGAATTTTATAATTATAGAAATCTGCTGCAGAATTAATAATTGAGCGGATAGAATTTTTACTTAATATTTTCTGAATTTCATGTGGCGTAAACAGTTGTTCTATTGGTAGATTAATAGACTTAGATTTTTCATTGAGAATTGTGATTAGTTGTTCTTCCGACGGCTTATTTAAGAATACTTGACACTGAGAAATTCTATCTACAATAGAATCATCAAATTCTTCTTTAAACTGTTCCCATCTGTCAGGGAATAAATTTAGGATAATCAAACTATTAGGAACATGAGTAAAAATTTCTTTAATTGCTTCTCCAAAACTGTGCAAAAGATTCTTATTATATTCCCTACCTAAACCTTCTAACTGGTCAAATACAATAATCAAAGGTTCATCTAAAAGTGATAAATAACCTAATACTTTTAACGCTTCTAGAGATACTTCCTCCCGATTAATACTTTTATTCCAAGATGCTATTTTAACTTTATCTAATAACTTTTGAGGTACATCATTCATTGACAACCATTCTCGAATGACACGACGATAATCTATGGCTCTATACCCACAAAACTTGATAATTCCTTTGAATATTTCTGGTGCATATCCTGCCGTTGAATAATTTGTACTCCACCACAAATTAGCTCGATTTTCTATATGTTCCCAAAACTCTCGTTTTGCTTGAGTATCTGATGAGAAAAAAGAGAGTAATTTTAGGTTTCCATCTTTAACTAATTGTATGACTGCCTGGTCTTTTTTACTTTCTTTTTTTGGGTACAAATCAGGATTTTCTATAATAATTTCTTGAAAAATTTTGGCACAACTATTAGCAATCAAATATTCCAGTTGAGTATAGTTAATTTTTGGTATACATCTAATTAGCGATTCAAGTATACGACTATAAATATGGTAAATAATAGCATCAGGATTGTTAGGTTGACGGATAAATAAGAGCCGATTAGTTTTTAATCTACTATTTGCTAGTCGCATCATCAGGTGAGTTTTGCCAAACCCTGGTTCCCCTACAACAACAACCCCTTTACTTTGATGATTAATATCTTGTTTAATATCTTTGAGAGTAGATTGTATTCTATGAAATTCTTTACTAAAAACATTATCTGCATCGCTATGTATCTGAAAAGGATGATCGACTCGACTACTTCCAAATGGATTTTTTCTTTTTTGTAGTTTAGCTCCAAGATTTAAATCGATCATAGGTACTTATAAGCAAAGTTTTAAGAATAAAAATTATTATAGCAGAAGAAGGAAGAGGGAAGAAGAAAAAAGAAAAATCTTAAGTTGCCAGAATTTTAAACTTTTGATACATCAAATACAGTAATGGCGACTGCAAGTTTTCTGATAATAGACATCTCTAATAATCAAAAATCAAATCAACTCTTATCCATAAATTATCAATTATTCGTCCCTGTTGCCTGTTGCCTGTTACCGAAAAATAAGGTCTAAAGTATCCCCTTAAAAGGGGATGAAAAAAGTAAGTTTCCGTATTTCAAGCCTCTGGGTTTCCGTTTGTCATGCTGCGCAAACAGCCAGAGGTACTGATAACTGATCACTGATCGCCGATCACTGAAATGACCTACTCCCTACTCTAATAAGGACTAGAGTCAAGTTCTCCATTCTCAACACTAACTTGATAATCAGCAGTAGATGGTCTATGATTCAAATCAAAAGTTTCACCATTTCCTTTTTTCCAGATTTTGAACCCACTAAAAGTTAGTGGAGTTTGAGGGTTACATTCCTCTGGTAAATGGTCTCCCAAAACAAAATAAACAAACCCATTTCCAACTACTTCAGCTAAACCACTTTGATCGACAATTAACGAAGTATCTTCATCAATACCAATACCTAGAGCAGTCTCAAATATTCCATCTCTAACTAGACGAGCAACAAATGTCATTAACCTACCCATGCGATCGCGCTCATGGAAGTGAGTATCTATAATAGTTCCCTGAAAATTTTGCCAGTTGAATAAACCCTGCTCTAGAGTAATATCTTGATATGGGTCTTTTAGTGCGGTTTTACTGGTAACTGTCTCAGAACAAGCACTAAAAACGAAATTACTTTGAATCATTGCACCAGCACTAGTACCGCCAACTGCCCCACCTTTGGCAATAACAGACTGAACAGCTTTATCAACTTCCGTATTTCGATAATTCCGCAAATATTGACATTGGTCGCCACCTGCAAAAAAAATTACTTCGGCATTCTCAATGGGGTCTACTATATTCTCTTTTTGACCATCTTCTCGGTCGGAAATTATCAGAGTTTCCACTGAGTCTACCCCATCCATATCTAAAATTGGTTGATTATAGGCATCGCTACCTGAGTCACGAATTATAATCACATCTATTTTATCAGTACAAGAATTGCATCCTCGGACTTGATTAATCATCCACTGAATTGCAGAGTCTATATCAAGGCCACCACCACCAAAGTTGTAAACTGGGCCACTGTACATTACACTTAAACTTAAATTAATAGAATTGTTTTCTAAATAACTGTAACTTTTTTTCTGGGTAGAAAAAACCATGGTAATTATTAAGCAGAAGATTATGATGACTTTGAATAATTTTCTGGATAGGAAAGTTAGCAGCAAATAAAGTGAGCAAATACACTTCATAGATTTAGGTAATTGCCTCAATAGACATCTTCACCAAAAGAGGGAACAGGGAACAGGGAACAGGGAACAGGGAAGAATCATTGGTAATTTCTAGATAAGAATTGATTTTATTTTTAATTTTTGGAGATGTCTAATAGTATTGTATAGCGTTTTTCAAGTTACTGAGGTACAGTTGTTTTTCTTCTTTTCTACTCCCTACTCCCTACTCCCTACTCCCTACTCCCTAAAAAGATAATTTTTTTTACTGAAAGATAACCTAAAATTAATCTAAAAGCTGTAATATATATTAGTTTTATTCATAGTTCATAATATAAATGTCTAAATATAACGCTATAGAAGTTAAAAATCTAGATAAAAATTTTAAAGGAAAACCTGCTTTGCTGCAAGTTAATATCTGTATTGAAGCAGGAGAAATGGTTGGTTTAGTTGGTGCTTCTGGTTCGGGAAAATCTACTTTACTACGACATATAAATGGTTTGGAGAAAGGAGATACAGGTACAGTTTACATATTTGGTACAGCTTTACAAACACATGGCGTTTTCCACTCACATATTAGAAAATTACGTTGCCAAATAGGCTGTATTTTTCAGCAATTTAATTTGGTCAAACGACTAACAGTAATAGACAATGTATTAGTGGGAAACTTAGGGCAAATGTCTCTTGTCAATTCCGCACTACGTCTATTTACAAAAGAGCAAAAAATACAGGCACTTGCTGCATTGGAAAGAGTAGGAATTTTAGAGCAAGCTGATAAAAAAGCAGCCCAACTTTCTGGGGGACAACAACAAAGGGTAGCGATCGCTCGTTGTTTAGTACAGGGAGCTAAAATTATTCTAGCAGATGAACCTATAGCTTCCTTAGATCCAGAGTCTGCTCGGAAGATAATGGAATTATTATGCGAACTCAACCGCGAAAATAATATTACTATTGTTAGTTCTCTACATCAAGTTCAAATGGTACGTCGGTATTTTGAGCGTACTATTGCTCTGAGAGATGGAGAGGTTGTATTTGACGCTCCAACAGTTAATCTGAGCGATCGTAAACTAGACGAACTTTATGGTACAGCAGCAGAAGAACTAATATTGAAAGGTCATGGAGAATTAGTTTAGTTACAGCAGTTTTCCAGTTGATAAGGCACAAAGTTTTATGCTTTAGGCAACAGGGAATGAATAAAGATTATAGATTAGCCTTAAACTGTACCTAATGCTTCCTGAAATTTTATGTAATTTATAAAAAAAGTATAGAATATGGCAGTTATCTTATTCATATATATTAGTTTTTTTCTTCTTCCCTGTTCCCTGTTCCCTGTTCCCTGTTCCCTAAAAGTCTCCAATATCTCACAACTAAAATCACATTGCTATATATAAATAAAAATGAACAAAATAACTAATGATTTTCACTCTATTGATCGAACTATTATCGCTACTCCAGCAATTATAAAAATGTTAGCAAAAGAAAAAAAACGAGTTACTAATACTCGCATAATATTTGCCTTGGGTGCTGCAATTATTATGGTTTTTTCTGCTCTACAAAGTGAAATAAATTTTTTAACTTTATTCCAAAAAAGCGGTAATATGGTTGAGTATATTCAATCATATTTCCCCCCAGATTTTTCCGATTGGAAAATTTATTTAGAAGACACAATAATTACTATCTCAATGGGTCTTTGGGGAACTATTTTAGCAGCAATTTTCGCCGTTCCATTTTCCATTTTGGCATCAGAAAATATGTGTCTAATTTGGATAGTACAACCTATTCGTCGAATTTTAGACGCCATGCGGGCAATTAATGAAGTAGTATTTGCTCTAATATTTGTAGTAGCTGTTGGTTTAGGTCCCTTCGCTGGTGTTTTAGCCTTATTTGTACATACAGCAGGTACTTTAGGAAAACTTTTTTCAGAAGCAGTGGAGTCAATTGAACCTGGTCCGGTTGAAGGTATTCGTGCTACGGGTGCTAGTAAAATTCAGGAGATTATCTTTGGAGTAATTCCTCAAGTAATGCCATTATGGACTTCCTTCGTCTTGTATCGTTTTGAGTCAAATGTTCGTTCTGCTTCTGTATTAGGAATAGTAGGTGCAGGTGGTATTGGAGTTTCCCTTTATCAAAGTTTTGGTTCATTTTTGTATCAAAAAGTTTGTGCAATTTTAATTATTTTAATTTTGGCAACTTCAATAATTGATGTATTATCAGCAAAATTAAGAAATTGGCTAGTTTAATGAGGAGTAGGGGAGTAGGGGAGTGGGGGAGTAGGGGAGTAGGGGAGTGAGGGAGTGGGGGAGTGGGGGAGAATTCAACATAAGTCCAGTAGGGTGTGTTAGCGACAGCGTAACGCACCAGCCCCTACATCTATTGCCACTTCAGTAGGTTGGGTTAAGCGATATAGCTGCCGCTAGGCTCCGCCAACGCGCAACCCAACAATAACAGGGAATTTTGGAATGAATTTGTTGGGTTTATCCTACGGATAAGCTCCGCTAACGTTTTTGATTGAAAGCGTAATAAGTTCAGTAGGTGGGGTTAAGCAGCAGCGCAACCCAACAATAACGGGGACTTATGAGATTAATTTGTTGGGTTTATCCTAACGGATAAGCTCCGCTAACATTCTTCAACCCAACCTACTTCTGACCAAACTTTACATTTCCTCCTACACTTCCGAAATAGTATTGAGCATTGGTATTGGTATTGCCATCACCAACAGAAGCAACACCTTCTTTTACTGTGGCCGTATTACTAATATTCTCCCGAACTCCTGACTTAACCTCTTCCCACCCACCATCCGGTAAACCTTTACCCCCACACAATAACGCTACCGGAAAATCCTCTGTCTGGGAAAAGTCAAAAATAGGGGTTTGTTTTCTCCCTAATTGTCGAGCGCTTTCAGGAACAGTTTTTCCCACATAATTCATTAAATTGGAAACCGTGACAATTTCATCTCCTGGTTTATTGCCACCACCATGTAATGCTTCCAGAAAATGGTCTGTGTAGATACTCATTTTTCCATCGGAGCGTATCCATGATGACTCGTCTCCTGTGGATGAGGTAAAAACTGCTCGCCCTGTTCCTTTTCTTAATTCATCTATTAACTTTTTCGGGAGGGCGGTTTGACTGAAGTTTTCCGGTAATTCTAGTTCCTCTGTTT
>NZ_CEZPJD010000375.1:1634-7556 GCF_983059655.1 Okeania sp. | reverse complement strand
TGACATTAGTTTTCAGTTTCCTTGAGGTGGATTTGAAAGCTTTTTCGTAAGCAACATCCAAATATTCTTGAGATTTTTCAAAATTGTCTAAATCGGGATTATTAATAGCTATCCAGCCCATCCAGCCGTAGACAGGATGTGGCATAAAAACATTTAATGCCTGAAAATCAAAATCTCCTTTGATAACTCCTCCTTTACAGGGTCTTGACGGTCGAAGACCAAATATTTCTTCGTATTTTTCAGGTGTCAAGCCAATGTTAAGCCGAAAAACTCCAGCACGATTGAGATATGAGGCTCTATCATTTTCACCATCCTTTGATTTGATAGTTGCAAAATAACTTCCTCGCTTCAACTTCATCCCAGGATTAACAAAGTAGCTACGTTCGCCCCAGGAATTGATTATATTTAAGTGTTTATAAGTTTCTAACAGATAAATTTCGATAGTGCTTTCGTTAACCATATTTTAAAAATAGTTTATTGCATCAAAATAGTATACGTGCATAATAAATTATAATGTTTTAGAAATGAGGATAAAATATGATCCACAAATATTTGCCAGGAGTACCGCATTGAAATGCTCCTGTGCAGAAAATCTGGAAGTTAATAAATTCTCATTCCTTAGCTATTTTTGCTCATCCCGTTTTTTTTATTCGATCATCCTGCAATTCTCAAAGGTTGGTTTGATCGCGCTATTATACCAAATCCGCATATAATAAAAGATGTTAACTACATAACTAATATAAATACACCTTTTTTTTAACTAGGATTTGGTATTACTTCTAGATTTACGACTATAAATAGGGTTTGCTGAATCAAGTCTTTTTGCTCGGGTAGGGAGTAGTTAGGAGTTAGAATAAATGGGAATTATACCAAGCGCGAAAAAAGAATGCTACAAAAAGATAGATATTTATCGGATATGCTTAAAAATAGCTGCTCCAGTTCATTTGAGATAGCTATATCTATCTTTTTTCCCTTTTTTTCAATATTTACTCCTTCTTGCTTCTTCCCTCTTCCTTCTTTCTTACTTCTACCATTTGTAACAAACATTTATCACGCTTGGTATTACAGAGTCGGTGGCCATTTATAATAGTAAAGCAATATGCGCTGGCATATTTACAAATTACGGGAGGTGTCCAATAGCTAAAAGCTTTCTATTATTCGAACGGAGATGCTACGCAAACAGCTTTTTATTCCCTCTGTTGCCTGTTGCCTGCGCACAGCGCTATAAGAGTGATTTTTTTGCCATAGCTACCCTAAAATACTCACTTGTTGAATGTTTTAGACCTAACTTCTTGTACTTTTTCCATACTTCAAAAGGCTAAAACCTTTACCTGCCAATCTTTTTAGATTTAATCAGCAAGCCCTAAATAAAAACGGTACTCAAGGTTTATTGACAGGAAAAAAGCCTCGTTTTGTAGAGACTGCTGGTGGTATCCCTAAAGAATTTGATTGTCAGCAGCTCAATATCCCCATACTGATATCAAGTGCGTTAGTAGGATTTTGAGGTTTTGAAGCTCAAACCCTTACTCATATCATGTCCGGTAGCATCGGTCTTGTATAGTAAATAGGGAACAGGGAACACCGGAGCTGGGAACAGGCAAGAAAAAAACTTAAATTTCCTGTAGATATCCACGCTAACTTTTACACAAACGATACCAACGGACATGATATCACTAAAATATTTTTGCTGTAGACTATGCAAGTTGCGAACAGATGAAAAAGGATATCTATAATCTCGTTTTGCGAGCTTTAACTGATTAAAGTAATACTACTAAATGTAACGGACAATTTCTAATAAGCACATGAAATACGGATATACAATCATATATGTTTCGTCAGTAGAAGAAACTTTGGAATTCTATCAAAAAGCTTTTGGCTTTAATATTAAAATGATCCATGAGTCCAAAACCTATGGAGAGTTAGATACAGGGGGAACAATATTAGCTTTTGCTTCTCATGAACTTGGAGAGATGAATCTCAGAGGTAAATATCTAAAAGGAAATATTGACGATCAACCGTTCGGAATTGAATTAGCGTTTGTAACGGAAGATATTCATACTGCATACGAAAAAGCTATTACTCAAGGAGCAGTGTCTATAAAACTACCCGAAGAAAAACCATGGGGTCAAGTTGTAGGCTACCTCAGAGCAATAGATGGTTCAATTATTGAACTCTGTACTCCAATCTAAGAATTAAATTCTATAAAGCGATGAGCATCAGCTATTTTTTTAGCAGGGAATTGATTTTATCGTTTAACGGAGTGCTGTTTGAACAAATACTATTTTTCATTCAAATAATTGGGTGTAATGAAAAGCAAAATATTGCAACTTCTAACCAGATAATGCAAAAAATAGCTGATATCATTTCCTGTTGAATAGTTATTGTATAGTTGGAAGTAGGGAAGTGAGACCGTAGGGGAGTAGGGAAGTGGGGGAGTGAGGCAGTAGGGGAGTGGGGGGAGATTAAATATTGAAGTAATTATAGAATTATCAACATATACTATATAAAAATAAACATATACTATATAAAAATAAAAGGGGCATTCCATGATGATTGAGAGTATTTAGGGACAATACTCATCCGAATCATTTCCAAACTTTTTTGTTTATTGTAACTAATTAGACAGACATGATATAAAACTGCTTCTGATAGTTTTACTTGCGATCATAGCATATTCTCAATAAACCTCTGATTTGATTGATATTTGTAAAAAAATATTGAGAATTTATATCAATTACTTTTAGAGGCTTTAAACTAACCTTTAAGTAAAAAATTGCCAAAAAATAATGCTTTATTTAAGTCCAAATACCTTGAAAGCACAATCCAATTTAATAAGTTTTATTCTTAATAATTTATTTATAAATTGGATATAGCCACCATTGCACGGGAAGCGGTTAACGGTGGGAGAACGTCAAATCTGTATCAAGAATAATAATGACAAGATCTTTTCTAGTTTTTTACTTTTGATAGCCAAAATAGCTTTTGAGCTTGTA
This sequence comes from Okeania sp., assembly GCF_983059655.1. NCBI lineage: Bacteria > Bacillati > Cyanobacteriota > Cyanophyceae > Oscillatoriales > Microcoleaceae > Okeania > Okeania sp. Next base: position 4,563 of record NZ_CEZPJD010000375.1, on the reverse strand, counting down.
GCAATATCAAATACATCAATACGTCTTAATGCGTAGTGCCATCAATTTTTTCAAATTGGACATGACATTATGATAGCTAATTCCATTGCTCCATCAACATTGCGAACAAAAGGAAATTAAGATAATGCGTAAAACAATATTCAATTTAGCAAGAATACAAGTATCTGATTATCACCCAGTGCAACTACTCTTTGAACTACAGCAAAAGCTAGAAGGCTTTAACAGAGATGATTTTGCCGAGTTGATGGGAGTGCAACCCCAAACTGTCCGACAATGGTGTAGCAAACGTGGTAATCCTAATCCTCAAGCTAGACAATTAGCTGGTGAAATTAAGGCCAGACTACAACGCGATCGCGTATTGTAGGAAATTGTAGATTCAATCTACTGACAATATATTTCAATTAGTTCACTATAGAAATTAAAGCAATTAACACTATATCCACAAAGGAGAACTAATGGTTGACTATAACATAACACAAGAATGGACTCCAGGAAAAATGGTTGAACTCAGCACCGAGCTGGAAAAACCCAGTCCGTTTTATTTTGGATATGATATCAAGGAACATTTTCTCAAAGAATTGTCAAAACACGATATAGATAAAATCTTTTTCTTCTCAGAGCAAAATATGTTTGGGCTTTACGGAGAAGAGCTGTTCCACGAACTGAATTCGGAATACAAATGTTTTCTAGAAATGGTTCCTCCCGGTGAGAAATCTAAATATTTCTCAGTTTTAGAACAAGTATGTGAAACATTAGTCACTGAAGGTGTATCTAAAAAATCTCTATTAATTGCCTTTGGTGGAGGAACAGTAGGAAATATTGTGGGTTTGGTTGCCGGATTAATTTATCGTGGAATTCACTTTGTCGAAGTATCTACAACCATGACTGGTATAACTGATAGTACCCTCAGTAACAAACAAGCGGTTAATGGTTTAAGTGGTAAAAATCACTTTGGTCTTTATCATAGTCCTCTGTTTATTTGGGCAGATACAAAATACCTCAAAACAGAGCCTCCTTTCTCCAAGCGATGTGGGATTATTGAAGGGATTAAAAATGGTTTTATTGCTGAACCTACCTTTTTGGATTATTTAGAAAAAACTCTTAATCCTGAGCTTGATTTTTCCCAGCAGGTGTTAACTGACCTAGCTTATAAAATTATTCTTTCCAAGTTAGAAATACTCAAAAAAGACCCCACTGAAAAACATTATGGAATTATTTTAGAGTATGGTCATACCTTTGGTCATGGTTTGGAATGGCTGCTAAAAGGAAAACTATCTCATGGAGAAGCAGTTTCTTATGGTATGAAAATAGTAGCGGAATTAGGGCAAGAGCTGGGCTTTATGTCACAAGAAGATGTAGATTTGCACCACCACTTTATTGATGACAAACTCGGATTTAATAATCCTTGGCCTGAGCATGTAACTACTGATTTATTAATGAAGGCGATGATTGCAGATAATAAGAAAACAGGAGACGACCTTCGGTTTGTTATGTTAGAAAAAATCGGTCAATGTTATAATCCAGAAGGAGATTTTTTGATGACAGTTGACAATAAAACGGTAGAAAAAGTTCTGGATAATTATATTAAAAAAGCTACCAGAAAATTGACACTTGCTACTGCATAAACGAAATTCAAAAGTTAAAAGTCAAAAGTAAGATTCTGTATACTCAAAACTTTGACACTAACGAAATTCAAAAGTCAAAAGTAAGTCATTGGGGAGGAGCGGGTTCATCTAAATTTAATGTTGAGCAATTAATTTAACGCGGAACTCGCTCCTATCTATTGCAACATTTTAGCTATGTTACAGCACTACATTAATGCACTGATAATTGTAAAAAAGGTCGAGTAATGGAAAACAGTAAATTTATCAGTCACAGTACAAAAATTTACTTAGACAGAAACCTGCAAATTATTATTGGCATAACATTGATGGCAGTCTTGGGTTCAAGTAGTATCGGACCTGTATTACCAACAATGGCATCAGAATTGCAAATTCCTGCTGAAAAAGTGGGATTAGTAATTACAGCATTTGTTGTACCTATCGCCATAGGAACTCCCATATCTGGAGTGTTAGCAGATCGCTTTGGAAGGAAACAAATTTTGATTCCCTCTTTATTACTATTTGCTATTGCTGGTGTTGCTTGCAGTTTTGCTCCAAATTTTCGGACATTACTAGAATTGCGATTTCTCCAAGGTGTGGGAGCTGCTAGTTTAGAATCTCTTGCACTGACATTAATTAGTGATTTGTATACAGGTAAGAGTCTGACATCGGCAATGGCATTCAACGCTAGTATGATTGGTATGAGTTTGGCAGTGTATCCTTTAATTAGTGGGGGGTTAGCAACATGGGGATGGCGCTATCCTTTTTTATTACCGTTGCTGGCAGTTCCCGTTGTACTTGCTGTTATTTTTTTCCTAGAATTACCCTCGTTTCAAAAGCCACCAAAATTCCGTTTGAAGGTATATTTAAGAAATATTTGGCATAGTGTTAATAATACTCAGGTATTAGGATTATTATTTGCAGTAGTTGCTTTATTTATATTGCTATTTGGTCCTTATTTTACTTATATTCCGATGTTAGCTGGAGATGTTTTTGCAGCTTCTAATGTGACAATTGGAATGATTTTAGCAACTATGGCTTTATCTTTAGCATTTGTTTCTTCTCAGGTAGCATTATTTCCCCAATCTCTATCCGAATTCACTCTAATTAAAATTTCATTTGTACTTTATACTTTGGCAGTAATAGTTACTCCATTGCTACAAAATATGTGGTTATTATTAGTCCCTAGTATTTTGTTTGGAGCTGCTCATGGAATGTGTTTTCCTGCTACTCAGGCATTGTTAGGAAAACTCGCTCCTCAAGATTATCGTGCTGGTTTTATGGCTGTTAATGCTACGGTTTTATCTATCGGACAAGCATTAGGTCCG
>NZ_CEZPJD010000375.1:0-1534 GCF_983059655.1 Okeania sp. | reverse complement strand
TGGTTTTATGGCTGTTAATGCTACGGTTTTATCTATCGGACAAGCATTAGGTCCGTTGTTAGCTGGAGTTTTTTACGCTGCTGCTGGTTTTTCTGTTTTGAGTTTGGGGTTAATTAGTAAACTTTTTGTGACTACTGATTAGCCTAATATTTAAGAAGGAAGAAGGAAGGTTTTAATTATCGCCGAAAAAAGGAAAAATTGAATGGGGATACTTTTATATAAAATCCGGTTATATAATATATGTTGATAATTCTATAATTACTTCAATCTCTCCTACTATCCTATACGGTGGAATTTTAAACCCTTTATGGGAAAAAATAATTTGAGTTTTTTTGTAATATATTTACTAATAAAATGAGTATAAGTATACAGAGAAAAATCGGCGTTACTACCTGGATATTTGGTCAGAATAAATTAGAAAAAACTGCCAATATTATTTCAGAGATGGGTTTCGATGGAGTGGAATTATATGTAGATATAAATCAAACTCAACCCCAAAATGTGAAAAATATTTTAGCAGATAATGGCTTAGAAATATTCTCCATGACTCCTAGTAATGTAGATTTGGGAAGTAGCGATCGCCAAATAAGAATGGCAGCTCTAGATTACTATAAAAAGTTAATTGATTATGGAGCAGAATTAGGTAATCCTATAATTACTTGCCATGAATATATTCAGAGTCAGATGGGAACTACTTATGCAGGTTCGAGAGATAATTTAATTGTTTCTTGTCAAGAATTAGCAGTTTATGCAGAAAAAGCAAAAATTAAATTAGGATTTGAACCCCTGAATCGTTATTTATGTCGTTTCATTCTGAATAGCAATGATGTTTTATCTTTACTGGCAGAAATTAACTCGCCAAATATGACTGTTATTCTAGATACCTATCATGGCAATTTAGAAGAAGCAAATTTAGTTGAAGCTATTCAAAGATGTGGGGATAAACTGAGCGTCTATCAAATCGCTGATTCTAACAGAAAAGGTATTGGTTTTGGTCATACTAACTTTGCCGAACATTTTGAGGCACTTCATGAGATCAAATTCTCTGGTCCGATAATTATTGAATGCGCTCAACCTAGACAAACACCAGGTTCAAAAGAAGAGATTGATTTGGAGAAACTTAAACTTCATTTATCAGTAAGTAAAAATTGGATTGTGGATCGAACAAAAGTATTAGTTGCTAATAGTTAATTTATTGTTTGTAGTTGGGCTTTAGCCCAAAATTAATGTTAGGATATTCCCTTTTTCTACCGCAATGCTATGCAAATAGTCTAAACTTATTCTCCTAACTAAAAAACGTACTGCTATATTTAAGTATTTGAGGATCTAAAGCCCAACTACAATATTTGAGGGGCTAAAGCCCAACTACAAACAAAATATTTATTACTAAACTAGACTTACTATTTTATCTTTGTTCTACCTTTAAACACTACGAATTAAAATTAGGAAAAAATTAAATGAATCCCATCTATCAAGACTTAAAAGAAAAACATATTTTAATTACTGGTGGTAGTAATGGAATTGGCGAAGCTCT
>NZ_CEZPJD010000374.1:0-7591 GCF_983059655.1 Okeania sp. | reverse complement strand
AAAAAAAATCTTATCCTGTTTGTCACTTGACCAAAATAGCCAGAATTAATTGATTAATAGTTTTTTCTTCTTACTTCTTCCCTCTTCCTTCTTCCCTCTTCCTTCTGAGGTTCCTTCTTCCTTCTTCCCTCTTCCTTCTTCCTTCTATATGCTAAAGTGAGAAAAAATTCAGCCCTAAGAACAAAAACTACAACAAAAATCCGCAATTGGAAATATTGATATGAAAGCATTAATTCTCTCTGGTGGAAAAGGTACAAGGTTACGCCCTCTTACTTATACAGGAGCAAAGCAATTAGTACCAGTTGCGAATAAACCTATTTTGTGGTACGGAATTGAGGGTATTATTGCAGCAGGTATTACTGACATTGGAATTATTATTAGTCCAGAGACTGGAAAAGAAGTAGAAGAATTAACAGGAAACGGCGAAAAATTCGGAGCTAATATTACCTATATCCTACAAGAGCAACCTGCTGGTTTAGCCCATGCGGTAAAAATTGCTCAACCATTTTTGGCAGATTCTCCTTTCATCATGTATTTAGGAGATAATATCATTGAGAGTCAGCTAGAACAATTTTTAGATACTTTCAAAAAAGAACAATTAGATGCTTTAATTCTGTTGCGAAAAGTACCTAATCCTACCGCATTTGGTGTGGCAAAAATAGATGAAAATGGAAAAGTTTTAGGATTAGTAGAAAAACCAAAAGTTCCTCCATCTAATTTGGCACTAGTGGGAATATATTTCTTCTCACATAAAATACATAATGCCATTGCTAATATCAAACCTTCCGCTAGAGGAGAATTAGAAATTACAGATGCTATTCAATATTTAATTGACCAACAAACCTCTGGCGAAGATCGGGAAATTTCTGTGGAAGCGCGTACCTTAGAAGGTTGGTGGTTAGATACAGGAAAAAAAGATGATTTACTCAGTGCTAATCAAATTATTTTAGATACTCGTTTAACTAATTCAGTTAATGGAGAAATAGATTCTCAAAGTAAAATTATTGGGCGAGTAAAAATTGGTAAAAATACAAAACTAGTTAATTGTAGTGTTCGTGGTCCGGTAATTATTGGAGATAATTGTCACCTAGAAAATTGTTTTATCGGTCCTTATAGTAGTATTGCCGATAATGTGACTTTAATTGATGTTGACCTAGAACATAGTGTAATATTACAAGGAGCAAAAATTATTGAAATTAATCAACGTATTGTTGATAGTTTACTCGGTCGTCGTGCCCAACTAATTAATGCTCCACAACGTCCTAAAGCATTACGATTTATGATTGGTGATGATAGTCAAATAGAATTAACTTGAAGAAGGCAAAAGGCAACAAGCAACAGAGATAAAATTTTCCAAATTTTTATGTATTTTTAGCATTATTGTAAGGTGCGTTAGACGGCTAAAATTTAGACTTGGAGAAGTATTGAGAAATCCGTTATAACGCATCATTTTAGTTTTGTCAGCTTCAGTTAACTGAACTTTTACCGAAAAATTCTGGTCTAAAGCCTTCCTTTTTAAAGGAATAAAAAAAGAGACTATTCCTTATTTCAATCCCAATGCTTTCCTACGGAATGCTGCGCAAACAGCTAGAGGTACTGATAACTGAAATGACCCTATCCAGAAGGAGAAACTAATATAAATACCAACTCTATAGAACCCCTAAACGGATCTATTAAGCATCTCCTCCACCCATAGGGAGTAGTCGTAGGGACGTTGCATGCAACGTCCCTACAGAGTAGGGGGAAAGAATTGATGAATAACAGTGCAATAAAAGAGCATGATTTTTGATTGTTGGAGATATCTATCTATAGTAATTAAATATCAATATCCTCACTTCTTGGCCTAAAAACCCAACATTAGCTAATATTCCAAATGGCTTCTATATATTTCCTAACAGTTAATTACTATTCCACTCAATTAATTCAGAAATTAATCAATTCCATTACATTAACTCCCCAACTATATCAGCAAATAGTTATTATTAATAATTCTACCGATGATAATTCTATTTATCAACTTAAAAACAACACCACAATTATTATCGACTCAGAAACTAACTTAGGATATGGAAAAGCCTGTAATTTAGGATTAAATTGGATTTATGCTAGAAATCCCCAAGCAATAATTTGGTTAATTAATCCCGATGCTTATTTATTCCCTGATTCTCTGAAAAAAGCACATCATTTTTTAGCCAAAAATCCAGAATTTTCTATATTAGGAACAACAGTCTATGAACCCACAGGAAAAGTATGGTTTGGTGGCGGAAAATTTATTCCTGAAACTGGCAAAATAATTCCCAATGAATTTTTGTTAGAGACAGAAACATCAATCACAGATTGGGTGACAGGATGCAGTATGCTAATTAACTTCAAAAACTTTAAAAAATGTCCTGAATTTGATGAAGATTATTTTTTATATTATGAAGATTTTGATTTCTGTAGATGTTATGCAAAACAAGGTCATAAAATTGCCATTACTCAAAAAATATCTGTAATTCATCAACCATCTTCAATTACCAATAAAAATCCCAAATTAAAACTTGAGCATAGCATCTATAGTTATCTATTGAGTTTAGAAAAACATACAAGTAGATTAGTTTTAATATATAGATTAATTAGAATAACTATAGCTGCTTTAGTTAAGCTACCAATAAATTATAAAATAGCTCGTGTTAAAATCAAAGCAATAAGTAAATTTATCAGATATAATTGTAGGCTGGGTAGAACAAAGTGTTAGTGGAGCTTATCCCTCAGGATAAACCCAACAAAGCCTTTCAACTCAAAAGTCAAAATTTAAAAGTTAAAACTGACACCCGAAAAAATGTAGCAAAACTTGTAGGGTGTGTTATACGGCTTAAATTCAGACGATGAAAGGGATTCAGCAATCCGTCGTAACGCACCATTAAATATGTGTTACTGACACAGCTAATTTTGTGAAAAATATGTGGCTCAATGGTGCGTTACGGCGCAATGTAACATTTGAGAGTTCAACGGTAGTTTGTGGTAAGCGCCTAACGCACCCTACTGGACTGACTTATTGCTGGACTCTTATCTTAATCTGTATATCCGTGCCATAATCCCTGTGAGCCATGCCATAATCCCTGTGAGCCCAAATGTCTAACAAACTTCTAATAAATCTATCAGTATTAATCCCACAACCAACCGGAATATCTATCTACGCAAATAATATCTTGCCTCAACTTCAACAACTTAATCCTACTTTTTTAGTTGCTAATAATATTCCCAATTTTAACTGCCATCTAATCCCTAACAACATGACACCCGCTCAGGGAACAAAAGGTCATTTACGACGATTATTTTGGACTCAATTTAAATTATCAAATATCTATAAAAAATCACAAGCAAATCTACTTTTTTCTCCCCTTCCAGAAGCCCCATTATATTCTCAATGTCGTTATATAGTAATGGCTCACGATTTAATTCCTTTACGTTTTCCTAAACCTGGTTCTCGCTTAACTGCTTATTTCAAATATTATATTCCTCAAGTATTAAACCAGGCAGAACATATTATTTGTAATTCTCAAGCAACCGCAAAAGATATTACTGATTTTTTCCAAATACCACCTCAAAAAATTACACCTATTCCTTTAGGTTATGACTCTCAAAAATTCCAATTCTTAGACTTACCTACCAAAAATTACTTCCTTTATCTAGGTCGCCACGACCATTATAAAAATCTACATCGGTTGATAGAAGCTTTTGCTAAATTGCCAAATTTTTCCGAGTATGAATTATGGTTTGCCGGACCCACAGATAATAATTATACACCAACATTAAAAACTCAAATCAAAGAACTAGGTTTAACAAAATTAGTCAAATTTCTTGACTATGTTCCCACAGCAGAATTACCCAAAATAATCAATCAGGCGATCGCTCTGGTTTTTCCTAGTCTGTGGGAAGGGTTTGGTTTTCCAGTATTGGAAGCAATGGCGTGCGGTACTCCAGTTATTACTTCTAATATTTCATCCCTGCCAGAAGTTGCTGGAGATGCAGCTATTTTGGTTAACCCGAAAAATGTGGGAGAAATAACAGATGCTATGAAGATTATTGCTGAAGATGGGGGAGAGCGATCGCGCCTCTCAACCTTAAGTTTGGCTAAAGCTAGAGAGTTTAGTTGGGAAAAAACTGGTTTAGCTACTAGGGAAGTGATTCAGAATTATCTGATTAAGGTTTAAATAATTGGGGCGATCGCTCCTGTTTATGTTAGGGAACCCAAATTAACTGTGAATTCATCTAACATTAAAACCCAGTTATCCAAGTTCAAAAAATGGCTATTCTCAAATCTTATATCATGTTCGGATAATCAGTTATAAAAAAAACTTTATCCCCTTTAACCCTTTCTTCCCTTCTGCCTCCTGCCTTCTGCCTTCTGCCTTCCTTCCTCTAAAGTGTAAGTATTCAACCGAACATGATATTACTTTTGAACCTTACGCTTAGTAGCAGTAACCAAACCACCGATAGCTATTAGACCTAATACTGTAGAAGGCTCAGGTATGTCTTCTGGAGAAGACTCAAGTACCTCTTGAGATACATAACCATTCGCTAAACCTTCTAAAACAACTTCATAGTTACCACCGAAATAATTTAACCCAGTCTCAGTAGCAACACTACCCCAAGCGTAACCAGTAACTCCATTAATATCGTATCAAGTCCCCCTTGGCTTGCAAAAATGCTATAAAACAGCCCTTCATTAGCACTTGATACAAGTGGGGAACTTGAGTTTTTTTCAACAGCTTGTTCCCAAGCATCAGAAAACCAAGCTCTACCAGTATCGTTTAGCCAATCGCTACTAGAGTAAATGTTCTCAGTCACATTGGTAAATATGGCTGTTTCTCCCTGAAGATTTTGAGCTTGTACTCCAGCAAGTGGGTTACCACCCTGAGTTTGGGCTACATTCTTAGCGCCCAACTCTATGTTACCACCAGGATTGGAACTATCTCCTTGTAAAATTGAATTTAACTTAGTTATGTCACTAGTTACTTGAAAGCTAGTACCGACTTGTTCCCGTAGTATGATATCTGTACCTACAGTAGTAAAAGTAGCAGCCATTGCTGGAGCGCCGAATACTGCACTCATTCCAGCAACAACAGAAGCACTTGCTAAAATTTTTTTTACTAATCTTGCCATGATTTTTATTTCCTGAATTTGAGTTGTGTTTTTTGAGAAAAAGTTTTTTGATTTATGTGTAGATGTGGTTTGAAATGCTCCTGGTTCGACTGTCTCCTATCTGGGGCGATCGAATATTTAAGAATTTTGTCAAAAGTAGCCCTGACCTACTTTTTTCCAAGTTTTAGTGGGGAATGTTTTTTTTCACTCATAACTTTGTACTGTCCAGTAACAAAGGTTAGCCAGATTACCTTGATTTAGGATTTTCTGGTTTGAGCTTGAGGTTCCTTTTGAGTTCCTGTGTAATTAAGACGATCTGGGAAGGGAATTTCTGACTTTTTTTTAAGCTACGCCACAGTAACTTTTTTATTTGGGAAATGGCGACGGCCTTTGGTTAACCCGAAAAATGTGAGAGAAATAATTGATGGGATGAATATTATTGCTAAAGATGGGGGGGAGCGATCGCGCCTCTCTACCTTAAGTTTGGCTAGTAGCTCAAGAGTTTAGTTGGGAAAAAACTGGTTTAGCTACTAGGGAGATAATTCAGACTTATCTCATTAAGGTTTAAATAATTGGGGCGATCGCTCTTTTTTTGTTTGGGGGCGATCGCTTTTGAATACGGATTAGAAGTCAATAAAACGTTTGATTCAAGGTATAAATATTACTGTATAAAGGTTTGATCTTATTTTAACCTGCTTTTTTAAAGTCCAGATATCACGTTTTCAAGGTGAATTTGCATAAGTCCTGATACTATTGGGTTACAGTTACTTCTATTTTGCCTTTCTTCTCTAGGTGGGTGAATATCGCTCCAATAACATTTCCACATTTGTAGGATTTAGTGTCATCTTCTGTCAGCTTTGGTATTGTTCGTATATCTTTTGGGCACGAGCCTGCATCTGCCTCTACCTTTACATCATTAGTCGATAGGTTATTATAAGACGTGGTAAATTTGTCAATACTGGAATCCAAATTGTTGCAGACTTTTTTTTCGGTTGGGAATGTAAATATGAAGTGACACTTTATTGTTGCTCCTGTAGTTGTTACTGCTTCAGCACTATCTGGTGTCATTACAAACGTGAACGCTGCCATAATGACTAGGGTAACTACAACTAATAGTCTTTTCATTTGTCCTTTGGTGGTTTCAAAATCAATTTGCCTAAGTCTTGATCATATCTCGCACTGCCTAAATATAAATATCTAGGTAGTGCGATCGCTTATAAATCTGGATTAGGAGTGGAGTATCCTGAGTAGAGTTAGGATAGGAAGAGTAGTTTTACCCTCATTACTTTCAAATAGTATATGGTGTTTTAATCTAGTCTCCCTTATCCATTTTTACTCCCTTCCGAGTCGGCATTTTTATGCCATCAATCACCCTTGCTTTTGCATACTATTGGCTTACAATTGCTGTTACTGTGCCTTTCTTCTCTAGGTGGGTGAATATCGCTCCATTAACATTTCCACATTTGTAGGATTGAGTGTCATCTTCTGTCAGCTTTGGTATTGTTCGTATATCTTTTTGGCACGAACCTGCATCTACCTGTACCTTTACATCATCAGTCGATAGGTTACTGTAAGTCGTGACAAATTGGCTAATACTGGGATCCAAATTTTTGCAGACTTTTTCTTCGGTTGGGAATGTAAATTCAAATTCACAATTAATTGTTGCTTTTTCAGTAGGTGTTGCTGCTTCCGCACGATCTGGTGTCATTACAAACATGAATGCTGCCATAATGACTAAGGTAACTAGAGCAAATAGTCTTTTCATTTGTTCCTTATTTTGTTTGCTAATTGTTTCAGTTTTTGATAAGGGGTCGGTTTTCTAAATCCATTTCTTGATTAAACTTAGGTTCCCTTCCTCTTTCACTATAAAGACGTTTCTTCTTCTCTATTTCTGACTTTTTTCTCTTGGCTGATTTTAATATTTTCAGTCTTAAAAAAAATATATAGACAGCATGGGAATAGTTTCCCCTATCTCTTGCTATGTCAAATCCAGTATCAAACTTTGCCTGAATAAGAAGTGAAGCAGTAACTAGCATTTGAGGAATAAACTCGCCAAAAATTTGCCAAATAAGGGTCTCATATCAAATCCGGTAGTATCGGTATAAAAAAGCGTAGAATCTAGGGAAAGTTTTAAATCCCCCACCATACTGACATCTACCTCGCACAAACCCGGTTTATAAACACTTCCATTGCAAATGGATTTGATATCACACTACCGTGACCGTTACGTGATGTTTGTCCTTTCTATTCCTTTCTAAATCTTATCCCCTATGGAACTCACCAACCAATTCGTTAGCTCTCAAAAAATACTGTTCTACCTTTTCTCAATGAGTCAACGCTGGATTGCCACACCAAATCTACCTCTCACGCAACCATTTTGGCAAAGAGGCAACAAAACTAAACCACACCAAAATATTACCCCCATGCATCCATCAACGACCTATGCCAAACCTTAATATCCTTC
>NZ_CEZPJD010000373.1:0-7629 GCF_983059655.1 Okeania sp. | reverse complement strand
TATACTAACGGAAATGATATAATTTTAATGCTAATCGCTGATAGCTGAGTGCTAATTGCTAAAATATGAATTTGAGTTTCTGTATTATTGTTAAAAATGAGGAAAAAAACTTGCCTCGATGTTTGGCAAGTGTGAAAGATGTAGTAGATGAAATGGTGGTATTAGATACAGGTTCAACGGACCGAACGCCAGAAATAGCTAAAGAATTTGGTGCAAAAGTACATTATTTTGAATGGTGTAATGATTTTGCAGCAGCAAGAAATGAATCTTTGAAATACGTTACTGGTGACTGGGTTTTAGTATTAGATGCTGATGAATATCTCTCACCAAAAATAGCTCCACATATTCAGGAAGCAATAAAGAGCGATCGCTACATTTTAATTAATTTAATTAGGGAGGAAATAGGGGCACAACAATCTCCATATTCTTTGGTTTCTCGTCTTTTTAGAAATCATCCAGAAATAAAATTTTCTCGACCTTATCATGCCATAGTTGATGATAGTATTACTGAGATTTTGGCGAAAGAATCTCACTGGGAAATAGCTTCGTTGCCAGAAATAGCAGTTTTACATGAGGGTTATCAAAAGGGAGAAATTACATCTAAAAATAAACTGCAAAGAGCAAAAGCAGCGATGGAAAGTTATTTTAGTAATCATCCTAATGATGTTTATGTTTGTAGTAAGTTAGGTGCTTTGTATATAGAAATTGGTGAAAAACAGAAAGGAATGGAATTGCTATTTCGAGGTTTACAAGACCCCGAGGTAGATCAAACAATTTTGTATGAGCTGCATTATCACTTAGCTATTGCCTATCGACAAAAACAAGATAGAGAAATGGCAAAGAGTCATTATAAAATAGCAACAGAATTAAATGTTATGCCTAAATTAAAGTTGGGAGCATACAATAATTTGGGTAGTTTGTTGAAAGAAGAAGGAAATTTACAGGATGCAAAAATTAACTATGAAATTGCTTTACAGATAGACCCTAATTTTGCGGTTGGTCACTATAACCGAGGAATGGTATTGAAAGAAATGGGTTGGTTTACCGAGGCGATCGCTTCTTATCAAAAAGCAATTCAGCTTGATAGTAATTATGCAGAAGCTTATCAAAATTTGGGAGTTGTATTTTTGAAAGTTGGTCAAGTACCCGAAAGTTTAGAAGCGTTTAGGAAGGCTATTAGTTTACATGAAAAATATAATCCTACAGAAGCAAAAAGAATTACGCAAGGATTAGAGTCAATGGGTTTTATTTTGTAGGGAGTAGGAGTAGGGGAGTGGCTCACACGGATTATGGATGCACGGATAGGTAAGGGAGTAGATGGACGTTGTATGGAAGATCCGTACAGGGAGTAGGGGAGTAGCTCACACGGATTATGGCACGAATATACGGATACGGAAGGGAGTAGATAGGGATGTTGTATGCAAAGTCTTTACAGGGAATGAGGGAGAAGTAAAAATAAGAACAATTAATAATATGGCGTTTCTCAACTCACGGTTCGCTTATTTAGAAAGATTTGAGTCGAATAAATTAGACAAAACTATATCCTAGTAATAATTAGGGCTTGCTGATTAAATATTAAACCATTGACTAATATTGGTAAGTGCCTTTTTTGGTCGAAAAAAGTGTAAGCTTTTCGGTCTAGGGATCTCAAAAAGCTAGTATTTTGGAACGATTATGGCAGAGCAATCTTGGGACGATTCTTCTGACTACCTCTTCTATAATTCCCATTCCTCCTGTTTGCGGAGCATTCCGTAGGAAATTCACCGATTCTGTTTGCGTAGCATTCCGTAGGAAATTCTGACTCCTACCCCTACCAAAAAACTTTATTCAGCAAACCATAATTAGAGCGGTTATAGTCATCTGAGGCAGTGATTCACGGAGGAAAAATGTAGATAGATTCGGGGATTCTCATTAAACATCTCCAGAAAAAGGGAACAGGGAACAGGGAACAGGGAACAGAAATTGATAATTTATGGATAAGAATTGATTGTCTTTTTGATTTTTGGAGATGTCTATTAGAGATAAAATTTGTTGCTGAAGAAAATTAAGAGAACTGATTTCAGTTGACCCATCTTCATGAAAACAGAGAGTAATTCCATTGAAAACAGCCAAGAAATAAATTTTTTGGCGGATGACTACCTCCTAGATAACTAAATGCCTTCTTCCTCTCTTGGTGTGCATTCCCTCTCTTGGTGTGCATTCCCTCTCTTGGTCGGCGTTCCCTCTCTTGGTCGGCGTTCCCTCTCTTGGTCGGCGTTCCCTTGCGCCTGTCGGCGGCGCGGGTTCCGACCGCTTGCGTCTGACACCGACGCGGGGTCGCACCGCTTCTTCCCTCTTCCTTCTTCCTTCTTCCTCATAAACTTCTTCTCAATAAGTTCCCCAGCTTTAATAGATTTCCGCAGCCAATTTAATTCCAAATCTAATTTTTCTGTTTCAGTTAATTCCCAATTATTGTGCTGTCGTCGTAAACGATTTGTCAGATCGTATAAACACAAAGCAACACTCACTGAAATATTAAAACTTTCACTAAATCCTTGCATTGGAATTTTTACCGACACATCTGCATTGTTTTGAGCATATTCTGACAACCCATTAATTTCTGAACCAAACATTAATGCTACTTTTGTATTTACAGATAATTCTTCAATAGTTATTTGCTTTGTATGAGGGGTTGTTGCTGCTATGATATAACCCTCACTTCTTAACCTTTTTAAACATTCTTGAGTATTATTTATCCCTTGTTGATTATAACGATATAATGTTAGCCAGCGGTCTGAGCCAACACTAACACCTTGAGTAATTGTGAATATATTTTTATTCTCTATAATATGTACATCTTGTACCCCAAAACTGTCACAACTTCGGAGTACCGCACTAGCATTGTGGGGTTGATAAATATCTTCTAAAATAACAGTAATATGACGGGTTCTTTGTTGCAAAACAGATACAATTTTTTCCCAACGAGCATGGGTAACAAATTGACCTAAATAACTAATTAATTGTTGTTTTTCTTCTAGTTGCATTCAGCATTAATCTAATATTTATATTTACCGAAAAATTAAGGTATAGCAATTCCCACAGTTATGAAGTACAGTTATTTTTCTGAATACTCCTCTAATTTTCCACTTACCAAAGCTAAGAAATTGTGTACTTCACGAGTATGGGAAATGCTATATAAAGCTTCTCTAATTAATGAATAAAAAGCAGTCGAGGTATGGTGAGAAGACCTCGCCATGTCCAATTTACCAAGAGAATAAAAAAACTTTTGGTTAATCCTCCTTAAATTTATAAGAAGAGGTAATTAGGGTTTGCGCTCATAAAGTTTTTTTGGTAAGGGCAGGAGCCAGAATCCAGAAGCCGGGAGGAATGGAAATTATAGAAGAAGTAGTCAGAAGAATAGTACCTTGATTGTTCTGCCATAATCATCCCAAAATACTAGCTTTTTGAGCTTTAGCGACTGAAAAGTTTGCACTTTTTTCGACCTAAAAAGGCACTTACCAATATCAGTCAATTTAAATACTTAATCAGCAAGCCCTAATTATTAATTGTTGAAATAGAAACTGCTATTGTAAGCATTCAGCCATCAGCTATTCCTTTTAGTTTATGATAAAAGCTTTATTAATTATCTTACTAGAAAAGTTGGCTCCCTTGCCCTTAAATTCTATATTAATTTAAACAGTGTTCTTAAGGATAGAGTCTTGTTGCTGTTAACGCAGTTCCTCCGCAGGAGGCTAGCTGACCGCTGATAGCTCATCTGCTATTTTCATCAATCGTTTTTAACTTTGAGTTTCTCCTTGTGCTTTTTTTTAGTCAAAAAACGTTCTTGCATTACTACTTTTAAAGTAGGCTTGGGAATATATGGTTTCACAAGTTCTTCTACAGCCATTTTCCTAGTTTCATTATTATTAACATTAACTTGATAAACAATATTATTATCAACATCTAATCCTGTTAGCCAACCACTACGAGGATGATAGGCGCTCGTGTCAATATTCAGCCAGCCTGGCCCACTAACTAACTCTCCAGGCTCAACATTATTAAAAGTAAAAGTAATAGTATGACCTATAATCATTAACTTATTAGGAAAGTAAGGCTTTTCAATAGAATGAAATTCTTTGCGAATCCAACAATATTCATGATAGGTTTGCTTTTGAAGAGGTAATTGTGGATTTACCCCTGCATGAACTAACCAAATATCTCCTAAGTCTAGATACAGAGGCAGCGATCGAATCCACTCTACATCCTCATAAGGCATAATTCCTGTATCTCTATAACTTTCTACTGTTTCATTCCCTCCACTGTAAAACCAAGCTTCCCATGCTCCTTTTTTGCCCCCTTTGTCTGAGAGAGCTTGAATCATCATTTGTTCGTGATTTCCCAGGAGACACTGATAG
Source organism: Okeania sp. (assembly GCF_983059655.1). Taxonomy (NCBI): domain Bacteria; kingdom Bacillati; phylum Cyanobacteriota; class Cyanophyceae; order Oscillatoriales; family Microcoleaceae; genus Okeania; species Okeania sp. The sequence goes on along the minus strand of NZ_CEZPJD010000373.1, from coordinate 3,235 downwards.
GAGCTATTTCTGACCAATTCTATTACTTGAGAGCTTTTCGGGCCTCGGTCGATTAAGTCCCCTAAAAAGTACACATTTTCATCTTTTCCAGGGGCGATCGCCTCTAGCAAAATCATCAGACCATCATAATGCCCATGTACATCCCCAATTATAATACGTCTCTGTTTCATTTGTACTTCTAAAGATTTTCTATAATATCTAGTTTTCCTCTTTCTACTTAATTACCTTATAGCGCTGTGCGCAGGCAACAGGCAACAGGCAACAGGCAACAGGGGGAATAAATTGCCGATAACATAAGACTTTTAGCTATTGGGCAAATCCTGCAATTTGTAAATATACCAGCGCTCACTGCTATAAGTAAGGTGAAATAGACTTTTTTTTGTTAAATTTTAATGTCAGAAAATTTAATTCAAACATCTAATATATTATTTATTTTATCTGTATATATGATAGCATAGTTTCTGAAGTCAACCGACCCTAATTTTCCGATAAATCCAGATTGTAACTAATTTGAAACAAATTCTAGCTTCAATTAAAATTGGGGTCGGTTTAAGCTAAGACACATTTTAAATGCATCTTAGCAAGTCAGAAGTTAGAAGTCAGAATCCAGATGTAATAAAGGTTATTCTTTATAGTTAGACACAAAACAAATAAGTGGTTTAAATGCACAACAGCTTACTTTAGACGAAAAATACTTTTAGTAAGTTCATGTCTGGATAATCAGCGATAAAAAAAACCTTCTCCCTTCTGCCCTCCGCCTTCTGCCTTTCTTCCACCAAAGTGTAACTATTCAAGCAGACATGATATAAGTTCATGTCCCTGAAAATTTAATTACTTAAAGCACGCAGGAATTTTTGAACTTCAGCTAAAAATCCTTTCCGTTGTGGTTTAGCAGTAGTTTGCTGAGAAGAAGTAGAGCTATCTGTTTCAACTGTAGTAGTAGCTTGAGCTATAATGATATCCAGCGTATCTCCCATCGGTTTTTCAGGCCGCTCTGCAATCAATTTATACTGGCCATTTTCCTCAAGCCAAACTTGCCACGGAGAAGGATAACAACGATACAGTGCAGCCTCACCAAAAGACTTGATATAGTAACAAGATTCAATAGTTTTAAGAAATCTTTCCCGGAGTTGACGTGCTGCATAACCAATTCCTACTATAGATACATCCTCTAATCTTGGAATTAACATTACAACTGGGCGATCGCCTGCCAAATTACACAATTTTTCGGCCTGGGCCACTTCTACAGAAGAAAGGGCAATTAACAGAAAAAATTCGTCTTCCGGTGAAATTTTGCTGTCAACTGGAGACCTACTTGTACCAATATCTTCTACTTTGACCTTAAAAGACGCATCTTGCCAATCTCGTCTTGCCAATGCTGCGGCACCAGTATCAGGAAAAAAGACTTTTGGTTGAATGCCTTCTTCAAGTAAAGCAGGAATAAATTGTGCTGCTAGAGATTGAGCTTGAAGTTCAATTTCTGGAATAACTATTTCGATTTGGATTCTATTGTAACCATCCTGGAGAGCTGCTTTAGCAGCTTCTATGGCTTGAGCGAGAGCCTCATCTATGTCATTGGGTAGTTTATTCATCTATAAAGAGCTATATTTTTCAACTATACTGTAATTGATAGAAGATGTTCTACAATATTCAAGTACTTTTCATGATAAATAAAAGTTGAACAAAAGGAAAATATGAGACATCCATTTGACAATGATCTAGAGACTCTTGAATCTTTACAAAAAAGTCAAGTTGAACCTAACCCTAATACTCGTAATGAGCCATCTCAACTGATAGCAACAACTTTAGCCATCGGAGAAGAAGGTGGTGACATAACAACAGCTTTTGATGATTCAGAAAATGGTGACGAACCTATAGCAACAACTTTAGCTATCGGAGAAGAAGGTGGTGCTAGTGAACCGATAGGAACAACTTTAGCCATCGGAGAAGAAGGTGGTAATTTTCCTGTACCAACAACTTTAGCCATCGGAGAAGAAGGTGGTATCGATCCAATAGGAGTGCCACCCCGAGAACCCACAACTGAAGCAATAGGAGAAGAAGGTGGTGCTACTCCTATTAATGATATTTTTACTCAACCAAACTCTGAAGAAGGTTTCGCAACAACTTTAGCCATCGGAGAAGAAGGTGGTATGATTCCAATAGAAGTGCCACTGGTAGAACCGACAACTATAGCAGTAGGAGAAGAGGGTGGCGCTACTCCTATTAGTGATGAAACTATTACTCAACCAAGCTCCGAAGAAGGAATAGCAACAACTCTAGCACTAGGAGAAGAAGGTGGTGTCACTACTTTGGCAATAGGAGAAGAAGGCGGTTTTCCTCCTGCTATTAATGATGAAATTTTTACTCAAGTAGGTTTGGAAGAAGGAGCAGTAATGACTTTAGCGATAGGAGAAGAAGGTGGAGATTTTAATGAAGAGATTTATCGGCAATCTTATCCTGATGTTGATGTTGCTATCAATAGAGGTGAATTTAGTTCTGCTTTAGAACATTACATTCAGTTTGGACAATCTGAAATTCAACGCATTGGTTTTTTTACTGACAATGATAGTAATGATATTATTAATGCTTTCGGCAACAATACGAAAATTATTGGTGTTAGCGTTATTGGATATGACCTCGTCAACGATCTAATTATACCTAGTGATTCTGGAACGGGAGAAATTGATATATTAGTTGGTACTTCGGGAACAGAAGGAGTAGATACATTTATACTTGGTTCTTCCACAGAGTCGCCTTTTTATGTTGGCTTTGGTGATTCAGACTTTGCTGTAATTCAAAATTTTGATGGTCCTTTAGATCGAATTCAGTTATCAGGAAGTTTGAATGATTACAGTGCTGAAATCGTGAATAATTCAGTTAATATATCTACTATCTCAGGAGATTTAATTGCGATCATAGAAGATGTTTCATCTTTAGATAATTTAAACCTGAATTTTATTTAGTTAATAAATAGACATCTCCAGAAAAGAGGGAACAGGGAACAGGGAAGAATAATTGATAATTTATGGATAAGAATTGATTTTATTTTTGATTTTTGGAGATGTCTAATGGTAAAGCTATTGGTAGTAAGCTGTTTCATCTTAAATGTTGCAATAGATGTAAGTTGGGTTGAGGGACGTTAGCGCCAGCTTATCCGTAGGATAAACCCAAAAACAATTTTTCTCCCCTACTCCCCTACTCCCCTACTCCCCTACTCCCCTACTCCCCTACTCCC
>NZ_CEZPJD010000372.1:0-7631 GCF_983059655.1 Okeania sp. | reverse complement strand
TTGAAGTCACCTACTTTCCATTCCTGATGCTCCCAGTAGAACCTCAACATCTCTATATAAGATGGCTGATTCTCAAATCCGTCTCCTGTAGAAAAGTGAACGGCGACCGAAGTCGTAAGGCTTGTACTATCTGGAGGTTGAACTCCACTTATTACAGCAAGGTCATCACGTTTGTCTCCATTGAAATCGCCTACCAAGTATTTTTTCGGGTCTACAGTACCAGTTATTTCATCATAGGTAGTGAACTCACTTGACGTATCGGCATCGAACCCATCACCCTTAGAATGAAAAGTCCAAACCGCTATCTTGTCTTCTGCCACATAATCTTCATAGACATTCAGTAAGTCATCTACTCCATCACCGTTGAAGTCTCCAGATAGCCAAGTTTGCCCTTTCAGCGCTGGTCGCCCGTTCTCTGCCGGTGCTTCCTCCCAGTAACCTGACAAGTCATTCTTAAAAGATGGTTCAGTATTAAACCCACTTCCATTAGACGAATGCACATAAACCTGAGCTTTCCGGTTCACACCAATAACATTAGCAATATCGTCCTTGCCATCCCCGTCATAGTCACCAACTAGGAATTTTTCAACGTCGAAAGATGCTGCTGCCTTCTCATCCTTAAAATAATTAGAATAATCAGAAGCAGAGACAGCTATCCTATCAATAAATGGTTGATTTCCTGCATCTTCCTCTGTAAACCCATCGCCATCAGAAAGATGAGTAAAAACAGTTGCAATTTCTTGGGGCTGATACGGATTAGGATTATTATTATCGTCGTAATTATTATTGTAAATATTCAGCGCATCATCGAAACCATCACCGTTGAAGTCTCCCGCTAACCAGTTTTGCTCTGACCAATAATCAAAGAACTCGCTGTTAAAGGAGGGTTGTGCAGCAAAACCATTTACAGAGCCAGAGTTATTGTCCTCAAATAGGTGGTTGGCAACCAAGGCTTTTCCATTAGTACCTCCACGGATGCTCATCAGGTAGTCGCCAGACCCAGAGACCGGACTGACAGTACCATTGTCATCTGGTGTATCATTGTCATCTGGAGGGTAGGTTGCAGCAACTTCGTCACGACTCCAAGGAGCAACAAAATCAAATTCGCTCTCGTATCCCTCAATTTGCTGCCCATCGCTAAGAATACGGAAATTGTCAGAATAAAGAACTCGGTTTTCTGTATCACTGGCATTTTCATCTGCCCAATCCGGTTTATAGATTCCACTCTTGAAATAGACACCTTCCTCATCGTGATAAGTATTAGGTCCTGCAATTGTAGCAGTAGGTTCTTCGTTCCCATCTATCCAAACTTTTATCTCTCCATCATTTGTATCTTCCCAGTCAATATAAAATACTAAGTCTGTCCAATTACCTTTCATATCTTCGAGGCTTTTTAAGGGAATATAATCATCATCATCTCCATCATCACCATCCCTAAAATGACTATGATATACCTCCGGTCGCTGCTTACCTTCTTCATCTATTTTATTGTTTAATTCACCAATAGTTTCAAAGATTTTATTTTCATGAATCAGGGAACTAGCTAACTTGAGAATAAGCTGCTCTCCCTGAATTTGAAGTGTCAGTGGTGGACCAGCTATGGTTTCTCCTTCCTGGAAAGCATGATGCCACTGAGCAATTACTTCGGATGAGCTATTATCGACCTCCCATTTTTCCTCCTCATTTTCATCTCCAGGAATGTAAATACTAAATCCATACCAAGTATCAGAGTTATTGGCTTCTAGATTTCCCCCACTCAGGGATAGTTCAACTCGTTTGCTACTGGTAGAAGCATTTTCATCATTCTTATTCAGTTCAAAGCGACCGAAAGAACCTGTCCGTCCTCCAATTTCCTTGTTTACAAAGTCAAATGAGTGCTTGTAGAGTGGTACAACACTGTTTGGCTCGCGAGCAATTTCTATTTCCCAGTAACGATTATCTAACCCAAACTTTTGATCGCCTTCTCCCGCATTCCATCCTTTTCCAGTAAATTCATACTCATCCCACAGCAAAGGAATACCTCTATAATTTTCAGCGGGTAAACCTGAAGTTGAGTCCGCAGTCTCAAAATCTAGATCGAAGAAATAATCAGCCATTATTTAACTATCCTTACATTGATTGATTTGAAGTCTAACTTGATTTTGATTGATTTGAAGTCTAACTTGATTTTGTTTGACCTCTATTAATAGTAGAGTATTTTTTTTATGTTGTATAAATGCGGGATAATTTTAATAGTTTTGTAGCATGGAGATCTTGCCTGTTCCTTACATTTTACTTAGGAAATAATACCCAGACTACTGATATTCATCCCTTGATTAAGCAACGCCTTTTTTTTAAATAGTAAAGGCTGAACAAATTTTTTTAACTTGTTAACCTCCCCTAATTGCTAGTTTAAACTCTTATTTAAAAGTATATAATCATAATTAAAATAGAAAAATAATGTTATGAAAAACAAGGATTGTTGAAAAAGTTAACCGGAAATTTCCCTTTGACTAAAAAGGTAAGCAAATTGCTAATAAATGTTATTTAACCTATTCATTTGTCCAATAATTAACAGAGCAAACTGGCAAAGTAGCGATCGCCCGAACATTCAGTATCAATTATTAATTTAACTATTGTCCAATAGTTAGCAGAGGAAACTCACAAAGTAGCGATCGCCTAATTACTCAGTCTCAATTATTAATTTAACTATTGTCCAATAGTAAACAGAGGAAACTCACAAGGTAGCGAACGCTTGATTATTCAGTATCGAGCATTAATTGAACTATTGTCCAATAGTTAACAGAGAAAACTCACAAAGTAGCGATCGCCTAATTACTCAGTCTAAAGCATTAATTTAACTATTGTCCAATAGTAAACAGAGGAAACTCACAAAGTAGCGATCGCCTAATTACTCAGTCTAAAGCATTAATTTAACTATTGTCCAATAGTAAACAGAGGAAACTCACAAAGTAGCGATCGCCTAATTACTCAGTCTAAAGCATTAATTTAACTATTGTCCAATAGTAAACAGAGGAAACTCACAAAGTAGCGATCGCCTGATTACTCAGTCTCAATTATTAATTTAACTATTGTCCAATAGTTAAGGGAGGAAACTCACAAAGTAGCGAACGCCTGATTCTTCAGTATTAGACATCTCCAAAAATCAAAAATAAAATCAATTATTACCCATAAATTATCAATTATTCTTCCCTGTTCCCTGTTCCCTGTTCCCTGTTCCCTCTGTTATGGAAATGTCTATTGTGATGATTGACATCAGTTTTGCCTCACTTGCCAACCTACGGTATGATGACTCAATAATATTAAGATTACTTTTAACTTTTGACTTTTGATTTTTGAATTTTGACTTATTATGTTAACTCCAGGAAAAATTTTAAAAGAACGTTACCAACTACAAAAACAATTAGGTCATGTTGTAGCAGGTCGTAAAACTTGGCTAGCATTTGACTCCCAGTCACAAGAACAAGTAACCATCAAAATGTTAGCTTATAGTCCAGAAATGTTAGGGCAAGAATTAAATTTATTTGAGGCAGAAGCCCAAACTTTACAAGCCCTAAATCATCCTCGCATCCCTAATTATCGCGATTATTTTTTATTATATAAAGAAGCTGATGCAGGTTTATCATGGTTTGCATTAGTACAAGATTATATTCCCGGCTTTTCACTCCAAGAATTATTAGATAGAGAGAAAAAATTTACAGAAGAAGATGCGATTAAAATTGCCAAAGAAGTATTAGAAATCCTGATTTATCTCCACGAACTAGAGCCTCCTGTTTTGCATCGAGATATTAAACCAAGTAACTTAATTATGGGTGCAGACCAACAAATTTATCTAGTAGATTTTGGTGCAGTCCAATCTCAGGGTAATGCTAATGGAGGAACTTTTACTGTTGTAGGAACTATTGGTTATGCACCTCTAGAACAATTTTGGGGTAGAGCAGTTCCCGCTTCAGATTTATATGCTTTAGGAACAACTTTAATTCATTTACTAACTGGAATTATCCCCGCAGATTTACCACAAAAAAATTATCAGATTCAATTTACTGATAAAACTGATATTAGTTATAGTTTAGGAACATGGATTAATAAAATAACAGAAATGGATTTAGAAAGACGTTTTAAAAGTGCCAGTGAAGCATTATTAAACCTCGAATCAGAAGCTAAATATGAAGCAAAGTCGCAACCGAGACTTATTTTCTCCAAAAAATCGGAAATAGCAATTTTTAGCAGTATTATTAGTATTAATAAATCTTCAGAAATGATAGAAATTTATACTCATGCTCCTACTTTGAGAGAACTAAAAAATTCTGGATTTGTTGGTGGAGCGCTTTGTATATTTTTTGGTTTACTGCTAACTAATCCAATTTATGGAATATTATTTTTTATCATTATTTTTGTAGGAACATATATACTCTTTGGAGAAAAGAACTACATTTATATTGACCGTAATACTTTTCAGGTAGAACGACATTTATTTAATTTTATATACGGGAAATGTCAGGGAAATACTAGAGATATTTTACAGGTATTATCATCTAAATTTGAATCTGGTCATCAAGTTACAATTCAATCTCAAATAGATAAATGTCAAATCGAACGAGCCATGAATGCAAAAGATAGCACGCGATTAGCTCAGGAAATTAATGAATGGTTAAATCAAAAACTATAGTGCTACGTCCTAGGGAACAATTAATAATTAATAATTAATAATGGTTTTGTTGCATGAAAGTAGCGATATAGCTGCCGCACTTGCTCCGCCAACGCAGCAAACCCCCTCCTAACTACTAGAATATTTGGTGTTGGTGAATCAAACTATGAATTAAGATATTTGAGCGAACCGTAATCAAGACTGAATCATAAATACCCTTTTCACTACTTGCTCCTGAACAACCTTATGAATGAACTAATCTGTAGGGACATTGCATGCAACGTCTCTGCCTGTTGCCTGCGCACAGCGCCATAGCATTACCCAAAAATATACCCATAAAATCACAGTTACAGTTACAACAATTTATAGAAGCCATTTGGAATATTAGCTAATGTTGGGTTTTTAGGCCAATAAGTGAGGATATTGATATTTAATTACTATAGATAGATATCTCCAACAATCAAAAATCATGCTCTTTTATTGCACTGTTATTCATCAATTCTTTCCCCCTACTCTGTAGGGACGTTGCATGCAACGTCCCTACGACCTACTCCCTATGCGTGGAGGAGATGCTTATATAAATCCGTTTAGGGGTTCTATACATCATCTCAAAGTTTACAAACTACTATAATGCAGATTTGATTTTTTTTTAGTTTATTGACGATTACTAGGATAATAATATTACAATATAATTTTATTGCGAATTATTCTTAATAGAGGTCATAAAACTTATGTATTTATTCAAGCGATACACAGCCACTGGAATAGCAGGATTTGTTGGAATCAGCCTTTCGATCGTCGCTACCTTCATGGTTCACCGCTGGGAAATTGCTAAAGATAGAGAACGATTTGAACAACAATCTATGGTACTAGTCGGTGAGTTGCAAAGGCAGTTGGATAGCTATATCCAACTCACCAGATCGGTTGGAGCATTATTTAATACTGCTAAAATAATCACTAGACAAGAATTTCAAGAATTTTCTAATTCTCTACTACCATATTACAACGGTTTGTTGGGATTAGGTTGGACTGAAAAAGTAGATGCTCAGGAACGCCAGATTTATGAGCAAAAGTTACAAACTCAAGGAATAATTAATTTTAGGATTCACGAGAATGATTCAACAGGAACGCAAGTTGTCGCTAGAGATAGACCTGTTTACTTCCCCACAACCTATTTTGAACCCTTAGATCGATGGCGAGATTATATTAGTTGGGACGCAGTATCCGATCCAAAACGTTTGCGGACTATAAAAAAAGCAGAACGTCTTGGTGTGAGTGTTAGTACGCCTTTAGTGCAGTTGGAAAATGGCAAACCAGGCTTTGTGCTTTACTCTCCAGTATTCACTTCTAACAATACCAATGCACAAAAGTCCCTTAACAATAAACAACTTAATTCTCTGACTCAATTTCAAGGAGTAGTGTTTGGTCTTTTTGAACTCCAGACTTTTATAGAAAAAGCAATAGCTCATCTCGATCTCAATGGACTTGATTTCTATCTATATAGTTTGCCAGAAGATCAGTTAGACTCAGCTTTAAACAAAGCAGCAATCACAGCTACTGAATTTTTCCTCATTGCTTACAAAGCTGATAGCGAAACTCTCACAAAATCCGCTCAAGTTGCAAATGTGGACTTTCTTGATAGCCCCATAATTCAATCCTCAAACCCCTGTCATTACACTAATGAATGGCAATTCTGCATCCGTTCTCTTAATCTAGCGCGACAGGAACTTTCTTTGCTAGTCTTACCTTCTGGCAAACGTTATATTTATAGTTGGCGACCTGCAACAGTTCTAGCATTTGGATTATTAGCGACCGGATGTTTAATGATGTATTTATTAATCTCCAAGCAAACAATGTTGAAAGTTGAGAATAAAAATCGCAAGTTAAAGGAATTATTGCAACAGCTAAAACAAACCCAATTACAATTGGTACAAACTGAAAAAATGTCTAGTTTAGGGAGGTTGGTGGCAGGTGTTGCCCATGAAATTAATAATCCTGTCAATTTTATTACAGCAAATGTTGAATATGCCAACCAATATTGCCAAGATTTGTTGTATTTGCTTGACCTTTATCAAACCCAATATCCTGTAACTACTCCAGAGATTGAAGCAGTCATTGAAGATATTGAGTTAGATTTTATGGCTCAAGATTTGCCCAGTTTATTGAATTCTATGAAAGTTGGAGGTAAACGTATCAAGGAAATTGTCTTATCTCTGCGTAATTTTTCCCGGTTAGATGAATCAGAAGTTAAGGATATAGATATTCATACGGGTATTGAAAGTACATTGATGATCCTAGACCATCAGCTCAAAGCTCATTTCGAGCGCCCCGAAATTAAAGTCAAGAAAGAGTACGGTAATATACCTTTGATAAAGTGTTATGCGGGTCAATTGAATCAGGTATTTATGAATATCTTGAGTAATGCAATTGATGCCTTACAAGATTCTATGGCAGTAGGCAAGTTCAAAGAGCGATCGCCCTTAATTTTTATTAAAACAGCTCAAGTTGATGCCAAATGGATTACGATCCAAATTGCCGACAACGGTCCTGGTATAGCACCAGATATTCAAGCTCACTTATTCGAGCCATTTTTTACAACTAAACCAGTTGGTCAAGGAATAGGATTAGGGCTTTCAATTAGTTATCAAATTGTTAGAGAAAAACATGGAGGTGACTTAATATGTTCATCTGAACAGGGAAAGAGTACAGAGTTTATCATTAAGTTGCCGATCGCAATCAATTCTTGAAATAGCAGTCAGCTGCCAGCTATCAGCTTCTCAAGGTGTATAGAATACCCGATCGTATCTTCATGAATATCAAGTTTTTTTAGCTAGGAATCAGGAGACAGGAGGTCCTTTCAGTTATCAGTTATCAGTTATCAGTTATCAGTACCTAAAGCTGTTTGCGGAGCATGACAAAGGTCAAGCTAGAGGCTTGAAGTACGGAATTATTTTTTCTCTTGGTCTCATAGATATGGCGCAGG
>NZ_CEZPJD010000371.1:2724-7664 GCF_983059655.1 Okeania sp. | reverse complement strand
TTTACTTAAGAAAAATCTGTTGAATTTGTGCTAAAGCATCTGTAATTCCTTGAGATGTTTGTGAAGAAAAATCTTCCCCAAATTCAAAATTAACTGCAGGTATTAATATCCACCAAGCTGGAGGCACATTATTATAGACAAATTTACTAAGAGCAAGTAGCGATCGCGGGTCTCCTGTATGCCCAATATTCAAACCCTGACTCTCAAATTCCCCCCTTTCTAAAGGCGGGGGATAGTCGTAAAGTTGATGAACCTGTAAACCTTGTTCAGAAGTTGCCGGATAGACATCCACAAAAATAACTAATTCTGCTTGAGATATAGTTTCTGCCAATTCTGGAGTAAGTTGATGCACCGGGAGTGATCGAACATTGGGCAACTTCCACTCAGCCACCAACTCTGCTACTCGTTGACCAGCACCATCATCACTGCGGAGCGTATTACCGTAACCTATTACTAATATTTCAGTCATTACTTATCAGTGTTTTTGTGTTGCTGTAATGATTTATTTTTCTTTAGGAGAACCATGTTCATATTCCTTAAAAAGATGCTTCTATTGCCAGTTTAATCCCAAAAACTAACTCTCGTCAATATCTAAAATACGCCGAGTTTCTGTTTGCAAAACACGAATTTCTGCTTGTTGTTGTACTATAACTTGAAATGTTTTTTCTTGTTCTGGTGCTATTTTTGCTCTCCTATTCACTAAAGCTTCAACAATACGAGCGTTACTATTAATGAAAGCGGTTTTCATTTGGGTAAACCACAGTAAGGACGTTCCATGGAACGTCCCTACAAGGTTTGATGTGTGAAGATGTGGTTCATCAAGAGCGAAAAGCGCTGTAAATCTCGTGTCTCTGAGAATTTACTAACTTGACCTTCGTTCCAACCTTCTGTTGTCATCCTTTTTTTCCCTATTAAAAGTTATTTTTTCTGGGGATATATAATTACTTTCTCCCCGAAGAAAAATCGCAAACCCTCCCCATCAACTGCACGAAGCACCCAACCTAATGCACCCGGCAAATGCCCCATGTAATGTGTATCTAAACTAAAAGTTAGGTCAGAGTAATACAACCATTTTCCTCCTTGACACCATCCAACTTTGTTACCGAATACTTCATATACTTTCTCATTAGACTGTCTAATACCACCTAAATTCTGATAAATTTTCTTTTGCACAGAAAAGCCAAATTTACCATGACTATATTTTACCCAAAGTTGATCAATTGTGTGGAGGTCCGTACAAGGGAATTTATCTATATCTTCTACCCTTAACCAACCTTCTGAACTTCGCCCTGCAATTTGCAACATACAACGAGCAGTTTCTGCATCTGCCTCTCTCCACTTTCCCTGACTAAGTAATCTATTTAATTCGCTATAGTCAAAACCAACATCTGATTTGAGTTCAACTTTAGACAACTTTTGAGAAATAGCAACAGGCATTTGAGGCCAAATTTTATTTAAAGCTTCTATGGAGATCGCTAAACCTTCTGCTCCCTCATTTTCCATTGTCATCGCTATACCCAACACATGACCTGTTTCCAGAATAACTACAGGTGCGCCACTATAACCTTTACGAAGGCGTTGGCGGAGCCTAGCGGCAGCTACATCGCCTTCATTAATTAACAAATTCCAAGCTATCACCGTTTCATTATTTTGACGAGCAAAACGCTTTTTCCCTAGAGTTCCATCAACAGTTTCCAGCATCACGTTTTTATTTTCACCATAGAGATAATGACCTGCTATCCGAAACTTTTGATTTTCTGCTTCGGATAAACTTACTAACTGGAAAATAGGGATATTCAGCTTTTCAACTCTCAACACTGCTAAATCAAAACCCTTAACATCTCCTGTTGCAACAACTTCTGCGGGAATATTATTAACCAAAACATTTTCCTCACCACCCACATCTTCAACAACATGGGCGCAGGTTAGCAAATAAGTATAATTATCCACTCGATAAAAAGCAAATCCAGAGCCAATAACATCTGCTTTGAAAGATTCGTTACTAGCACTGGTAATTAAAACAATAGATTCTTCTAGGGATGGACTCATTTAACTCTAATAGATATATTGGCTATAGATATATTTAAGGAAATACTGAATATTATAAATTATTGATGTACAATAATAGAATTTCTACTCATTTCTACTAGCGAATTTCCCTCAAGTAGCTGGATTAACTGAGACAGGTTATTTATAAACAACTTCATCAGTTCTTTATTAGGGATATTACCAGTGGTAACTAACAACAGCTTATAAGGTTCTTGACGAATCAAAAAAGAATCAAAAAAATCGTGGTCTTTAGTAACAACAATTCGATTTTCTAGGACAGAAAGAGAATTAATTTCTGTTTCTGGAGTAGCATTTTGAAGAGGTAAATCTTTTGTGTGAATAGTATCGTAACCCGCAGATCGGAGAAAAACTACGAGACGCACTGGCAGTTGTGCGTCAACTAAGAACTTCATGGTACTATGCTATAAATACTTTTTACTTGAGTTAAACGAGTAGCAAACTGTAAAGCAGCAAGGATATCGTCTCTTTCTAAATCATCATAGTCTTCAAGAATTTCCTCAATATTCATGCCACTACTAAGCAATTCTAGTATAAATTCTACTGGATAACGCAATCCCCGGAGGCAGGGTTTACCGTGACAGATATTTGGGTCAATAGTGATTCTTTCTAGGAGTTTTTGATTGCTCATTTATTCTATTGTTAGTTAGTTTGGTAGGGGTTTGAAGGCCAAACCCTTACAATATTGTATTTTACCAATAAACCAGATTTGATATGAGATAGCTAGTTTATTCTTAACTTCTGCTATTATAAATAAACAATCCTTTTTTTGGAGCATAATATTGATGGAAACGCTCTTATTAAGTTATGAAGAAGTTGGCAAGATTGGTAAACAGCTTTATCAAAATAGCATCCGCGCTGCTGTTGAAACACCAGAAAATATAGGCAAAATGGTGATTATTGACATTGAAACGGGGGATTATTCTGTTGATAAAAATGGTTTAAAAGCAGCTAACTACCTCTATGAGAAAAATCCCCTAGCTAGATTATTTGGCATTCGTATTGGATATAAAGTGGCTGTCTCTTTTTGTGGTAATATGGAGCGTGTTAGCGAGTGATTTCTGGTATTGTTAATAATGGATATCCTACAGTATCAATAACATTTCGTCTCCCTGATCGTCCTGATTTTTCCATTCAGTTTGTGATTGATACTGGATTTACAGATGAACTATGCTTACCAAGTGAAGTTGTTGCTTTGTTAGGCTTACCTTTTAAGTAGACTACGCCTGCCAATTTAGCTAATAATACATCTGTATTATTACCAGTTTATGAAGCAATTATTCTCTGGAATGGTGAAGAAAGGATAGTTCAAGTTGTGGGAACTGGGAGACGACCTTTATTGGGAACGGCGATGTTAGAAGAAGCAGAATTGGTAATTTAGTTTACTGAAGGTGGACTGGTAACTATTGAAGATTTATGAAATCTGAAAACCGCTGTAATACTAATAACTGGTATCTGAGCGATCGCAAATAAATCAATACGGTTTCCTATCGCGATTTAGATGAAATTTCTAGTTATTTTGCTAACGTCAGCATAGAAGCAGGCGATCGCTTTGTTCAACGTTTTGCTGATAAGTGTAGAAATTTAATTAAATTTCAGACAGATCTTAGGATAACTTAGTCTTAGATTTTCTCAAGATTTTATTACCAATAAAATTGTAAAAATAAAGTATCAAAAGCAACAAAAAAAAAATTAGTTAAACTAACAATTAATCAATAATAAAAAATTTCATAAATTATACAAAATCATCATTATCTATCCTTTATAATTTCATAAAGGTTGAAATAGGGTGCGACAAATTCTATCGTGAATTCCATCTCAACCTCACATAACAGAGAGGAGAATCAGGACAGAATGATCAATCTACTGTGGCTTCAAGGTGGAGCTTGTTCTGGCAATACCATATCATTTCTCAATGCTGAAGAACCAAATATTTGTGACTTAATTACAGACTTCGGCATTAATGTACTTTGGCATCCTTCTTTAGGATTTGAGCTTGGTACAAACGTTCAAGAGTTATTAAAAGATTGTATTTCGGGAAAAACACATTTAGATATATTAGTATACGAAGGAACAATAATTAATGCTCCCAATGGTACGGGAGAATGGAACCGTTTTGCCGATCGCCCCATGAAAGATTGGGTAAAAGAATTATCGGAAATTGCTGGTTTCGTCGTGGCAGTGGGAGACTGCGCTACTTATGGCGGTATTCCAGCAATGTCACCAAACCCCAGCGAGTCTGAAGGTTTGCAATTTCTCAAACGGAAAAAAGGCGGATTTTTAGGAGAAGATTTCAAGAGTAAAGCTGGATATCCAGTTATCAACATTCCCGGTTGCCCCGCGCACCCAGATTGGATTTCCCAAATATTAGTAGCAGTTGCTACTGGTAGACTTGATGACATTACCTTAGACGAATTTCACCGCCCCGAAACATTTTTCAAAAGCTTCACTCAAACAGGTTGTACTCGCAACGTTCACTTTGCTTACAAAGCTTCAACCTCAGATTTTGGGCAGCGTCAAGGATGTCTATTCTATGACTTGGGTTGTCGCGGACCGATGACTCATTCTCCCTGTAACCGTATTTTATGGAACCGGGTTTCGTCTAAGACTCGCGCGGGAATGCCATGTTTAGGTTGTACGGAGCCAGAATTTCCATTCCATGACCTCGCACCGGGAACAGTATTCAAGACTCAAACAGTTATGGGAGTTCCCAAAGATTTACCAACGGGAGTTAACCGTAAAGATTATGCTTTGCTGACTATGGTTGCGAAAGATTCAATTCCAAAATGGGCAGAGGAAGATTTCTTTACTGTTTAAGGGAATAGTTTAAAATTTGTAGGGTGCGTTAGACGGCGAAAATCTAGACTGTGAAA
>NZ_CEZPJD010000371.1:0-2624 GCF_983059655.1 Okeania sp. | reverse complement strand
TGAAAAAATGGTTCAAACTAAAGTACAAACATTAGATATTTCTCCCGTGGGGCGCGTTGAAGGCGACCTAGATGTAAGAGTTGATATTCAAGACGGATATGTAACCAATGCTTGGACTCAAGCTCAAATGTTTCGGGGTTTTGAAGTCATTCTCAAAGGTAAAGACCCTAAAGCTGGTCTCATTGTCACCCCCAGAATATGTGGAATTTGCGGTGCTTCTCACCTCACTTGTGCTTCCTGGGCGTTAGATACAGCTTGGCAAACAGAAGTACCTCGTAACGCCATCCTTGCTCGTAACCTCGGTCAACTGGTAGAAACGCTCCAAAGTCATCCGCGCTTTTTCTACGGTTTATACGCGATCGACTTAACTAACAAAAAATACTACAATAGTCCTTTCTACGAAGAAGCTTGTAAGCGTTTCGCAGCATTTACAGGTACATCCTATGAACCAGGTATTACTGTTGCAGCAAAACCCGTAGAAATATACGCTCTATTCGGTGGTCAATGGCCTCACTCTAGTTTCATGGTTCCCGGTGGTGTCATGTGCGCTCCCACTCTCACCGATGTTACCCGCGCCTGGGCAATGTTGGAATATTACCGCACTAACTGGTTGGAACCGATATGGTTGGGTTGTTCCATTGACAGGTTTGAACAAATTCAAACTTATGAAGATTTCATGGAATGGTTGGATGAAAATCCTAATCATGCTAGTTCTGACCTCGGTTTCTATTGGCGCATGGGTCTAAATATTGGTTTGGATAAAATTGGTGCGGGTGTAGGTAAATATATGAGTTGGGGATATTTGCCTCATGAAGATAAATATCAACGTCCGACTATTGAAGGTCGCAATGCTGCGATGATTATGAAAAGTGGTGTCTACGATAGCGCTACAGATATTCATCAATTGATGGAGCATACTTTTACCCGGGAGAATACTGCCCACGCTTGGTATAACGAGGGTGATGGAGATGTACATCCTTTTGACCGGACTACTGTACCTATTCCTAATAATGATATTGACTTTGATGGTGCTTATTCTTGGTCAACTGCTGTATCTCACCAAGACTTAGGTCGGATGGAAGTTGGTGCTTTAGCGCGGGAATTGATATCAGGCGGCGACCATGGGGAAAGTTGGCAGCAGAAAGACGGTTTAATTTTAGATATGTTCAAGAAAATGGGCGGACCGAGCGTACATTTGCGCGTGTTTGCCAGAA
Source organism: Okeania sp. (assembly GCF_983059655.1). Taxonomy (NCBI): domain Bacteria; kingdom Bacillati; phylum Cyanobacteriota; class Cyanophyceae; order Oscillatoriales; family Microcoleaceae; genus Okeania; species Okeania sp. Next base: position 1,410 of record NZ_CEZPJD010000371.1, on the reverse strand, counting down.
TGCACGAACTAACTAAGTTGTACCGTGAAACAGAACGTTGTTTGCGGGAGTTTCAGTTGCGCGATCCTTGGTATATTAAGCCTGAAGAAAAAGATGGTCGTGGTTGGGGTGCTACTAATGCTAGTCGTGGTTCCCTCTGTCATTGGGTGGAAATAGAAGGTGGTAAGATTAAGAATTATCAGGTTATTGCGCCGACTACTTGGAATGTGGGACCCCGTGATGGTGAAGGTGTGCGCGGACCTATTGAAGAGGCGTTGGTTGGTATTCCTATTGCTGATGTGAATGACCCTGTGGAAGTTGGTCATGTTGCTCGGTCTTTTGATTCTTGTTTGGTGTGTACTGTTCATGCTCATGATGCGAAGACTGGGGAAGAGTTGGCACGATTTAGAACTTCGTAATTAGCAGTTAGTTTCCAGCTAGTAGGGTGGGTTAGCGTCAGCGTAACCCACCGAAGCATTGTAAATTTGCGGTGCGTTACACTTTCCTGCGGAATGCTGCGCAAACGTTAACACACCCTACTGGACTAATAGGGATTATTTGTTGTTTAAACACATCAAAAGTGTAAGTTATATTTCCGCTATAAGGTTTCAATCCTTAATAGGGATTATTTGTTGTTTAAACGACCGGACCGTAGAGCAGAATATTTTATTTACCGGGTTTCAATCCCTAATAGGGATTTTGTAATGTTTAAACTGGGTGGATCGAATGGTTCGGGAGTTTCTCCATAAGTTTCAATCCCTAATAGGGATTTTGTAATGTTCAAACCCGAGGGCAATTGAATAATTAAACTCGCGAGTTCTGTTTCAATCCCTAATAGGGATTTTGTAATGTTCAAACCTACTCAGTGGCTTGAGTAGGGTGTTCAGCCTGGTTTCAATCCCTAATAGGGATTTTGTAATGTTCAAACAGCATCGAAAGGCAGTGTCCTTGTGTACTGCGGAAAAGTTTCAATCCCTAATAGGGATTTTGTAATGTTCAAACTAGGCGATTATAATGAATTTGAAAACTGGTTTGAAGTTTCAATCCCTAATAGGGATTTTGTAATGTTCAAACTATGGAGTGAAAGCGCATTTCACTCCATATGGAGTTTCAATCCCTAATAGGGATTTTGTAATGTTCAAACTTTGTTTTTGAGGCAAGTAATTCCTTCCAGTCCAATGTTTCAATCCCTAATAGGGATTTTGTAATGTTCAAACAAGCGTTGTTGCTTCAGCGATAATTTCAGGAATTGTTTCAATCCCTAATAGGGATTTTGTAATGTTCAAACCTGGATGAATTTTTACCGGAGACAGCATTGGTTCGTTTCAATCCCTAATAGGGATTTTGTAATGTTTAAACTGGGTGGATCGAATGGTTCGGGAGTTTCTCCATAAGTTTCAATCCCTAATAGGGATTTTGTAATGTTCAAAC
>NZ_CEZPJD010000370.1:0-7664 GCF_983059655.1 Okeania sp. | reverse complement strand
AAAGGGTTGCTCGTCTATACGCATGACTTTTTATTCAACTAAAATTCCTTGCTCAGAAGCGATAGAACATCCGTTCCGCTACGCGATCGAGTATTTAGGAATTTTCCCCAGGAGCAATAACAGAAATATCTTCATCTTGTGAAGCTCCAATAAACATATGCTGATTTTTCCCATCATCGAATCTTTCCATCTATCCCTCCTAGCGTAAAAAACCACAAACATTTTCATTCTTTGAAGCTCCTAAAAAATCAGCGCGCCAAAGGATTTTCAGTTCCACCCTCGCAATTTTTGTGATATTATAAAAACTATAAAGGGTTGCTCGTCTATACGCATGACTTTTTATTCAACTAAAATTCCTTGCTCAGAAGCGATAGAACATCCGTTCCGCTACGCGATCGCGAATGCTGTAGAAGAGTTATGAATTTAATTATTAAAGATGCTAAAGATATTGATTTATTGAAAAATATTCAGGCGGAAGTTGTAGCTAATTATTTAGAAAAACGAGGTTGGCAGCAGCTAAGAGAGATTGAAAATGAGGCAATTATTTGGAGCAATAAATTGTCTAATTTAACTCTGGTTTTACCCTTGAACCGAGAAGTAGTTGATTTTCCTGTAACTATAAATTTATTAGTGGAAAATTTAGCTAAGTTTGAGGATAAAACTGAGTCGGAAATTCTGCAAAACTTAATTAGTAATTTGACTAATGTGGAGATACAAGGATTAGTTGTGGGGATGAGGTCTCAGGAAGGAGATAAATTGAGTGGAGAAGTTGATTTAATGGGAGTAGTTATGAATAAGTTGGAGCGGATAAAATTGGAATTATTTGACCAGGATTATGTGACAGCTATTAGGGCATATCAAGAACGTTTTCCTGTGTTATGTAGGGGTGATTTGGTGAAGGAAAATCATGGTTTTGTGTTGAAAAAAATTTGTAGTTTTAGTGTGGATGAGTAGAGGGAAAAAAGTCAGAAGTTAAAAAGGTTAGCGTTAAAAATTATCTTTAATTGTGGAGTAGCGATCGCTCTAGTGTTGTATAACTATATTTGATAATATGTCGATAGCATTCGCAAATATTGACAGTATTCTTATTACGGTTCTATAATACAATTATTTATCTAAAATAAGCTTATTTTACTAAATAATATTGCTATGAAAGCTTACATTAAACTAGAGGGAGATGTTACAGGAGAGGATTCTTTTTATATTAAAGAACTTGCTAATCTCATAGAAAAAGAATGTGACTTATCTGTAGAAATTGAAAAAACAGAGCCTCAAGCTGGGGTGAAAGGTAGTTTAGCAATAGTCTTAAACATTGCTTCATTAACTCTAACTACTATTCAAACCTTGTTCACTACTTTACAATATTGGGAATCAAGACAACAGAATGAGGAATTAGAACTGAAGTATTCTGTATTTGTTGTTGTCTATACTCGGAATTGTAAGGAAAAGCATTTACTCAAAAATTTGTCAGCACAAAAGGTTATAGAACTGCAAGAAATAATACGTCAGCATCAACTCCAACCTTCTGTTGAAGATGAATATATTGAAGTTCAAATACTGAAGCAGAGGTAAAGGTTAATGTCAGAAGTTTTTCCAAAAAGAATTGCTTTAGTTTTGAATACGTTAACTAATGGAGAGCTAAAGGGAGGAAAGCGAGATGTTTCAAGAGTTTACTCTATTCTGACTAACCCAGAGCAAGGGATGTGTCTTCCCAATAAATCTACACCAATACATGATTGTGAAAATAGAGACGGCTTTGAAAAAATTTTGAAGTCTACTCTAGAAAATTGGGATATCAAAACTCAGTTAGTATTCTACTTTTCAGGACATGGAGATATCCAGGGAAATAATCAATATTGTCTAAAAATGGGGTTGGGTAATTCAGAATGGTATCCGTTCAATAATTTAATGAATGAGTTAGGTAGGGTAGGAGTTCAACGTGCCATTATTATTCTTGATGCTTGCCATAGTGGAGCTGCTTTTGAAGGGAATAAAAATAATAATATTTTTAACTCTATAAAACAGGATGATATTCCTCAAGGAATTGCTATTATCGCTTCGTCTCGAAAGACTCAAACAAGTCAAGAATTACCGGATGGTTCATCTGGAGTATTCACTGATATTTTTTGCATGGGTATTGAAACGAGTCTTGATGAAAAAGGAACATATGATGGAAAAATTTATGTTGACGATATTGTTGATTATATTAATCATAAATTAGAAACAGAAGAAAAATACTCAAAGTTTCCGCAACGTTCAGTTTTTCATCTGGATAGAGCTGAGAAAAAAATTTGGATTGCTCAAGGGAAAAAGAGGGAATATTCTACTCCGGACAATGTTAAATCAAGTCATTCTATAAGAACACCTGAAGAGCTGAAAATTCTCTACGAACAAACTCACCCTAATAGACATCCTTGCCCAGAAGCTACTATTGAAGATATAGATTTAGAGGTTTTAGAGAAATATGCCAATAAGGTCGAGCCAGAACTTTACAAGACAGCTAATTTAGGGGAAGTCCTATCAAAGCTCAAGCTTTATTCCCACATTCAAGATGGAGCTAGAAATGTACTTCATAAATCTGCTGTCCTCTGCTTTCACAAAAGACCTGAAATGATATACCCCCAAGCTAGGTCTGTTTTTGTTTTCGGGAGACCTAGAGAATCGAATTTTATTAGACAAGATATATATGGTCCTTTAAGTTTTCAAGTTGAAGCTCTCGTGGAAAAAGTCAAAAAATATTCAGAAACTATATCATACATAGCAGGAGATGGACTTAGACGTGAAGTAGAAGAAATCGATCTTCGAGTGGCACGGGAACTAATTTCTAATGCTATTGCCCATAGGGATTACCAATTAACAGGAACAGTAAAAGTTACCATAACGCCAGAAGCACTTGAAGTTTATAGTCCGGGTAAATTCTCACCAGGGTTATCTTGGGAACAGCTAATTGATGACATAGCACCTGTATCAAATCCAGTTGATGAAGCTATTTCGTTGTATCTTTTAAACTTATTGGTATTTGAAGGGATGGGTCGCGGTTTTGATATATTTCAGGAATACATAAAAGAGAACGGCTCTGATAGTATTCTTTGTAAAGAATTGCCAGGACCTACCATATATATCCGTGTTTTACGTCGTGCCAACAGAGCAACCATACAATGGCCATTATAAAAAGTTGGAAAAAACCAGAATAAGTTTTGCTTGCTCTTGACCAAAACTGACACAGCTAAAGTGGAACTTGAGAAAAACAGCTTAATTCTTGCTAAATTGGAATTAAAAACATACTCCACTCCTTTAGCTGTATTCCTCCCGAAAAAACTAAAGTGACTGTTGATATTTCACCAAAAGTTCAGGGATATAATCATAACCATCCACTCCAATAACAGGCAAAATTTCTGACCGTTTCCGATTTAAAATCTCATTAAACTCTTCTCCCAACTGACCTTTCAATACAACCATCAACCCAGCAGTTTGCCGCCATTCATTAGCACCAATTTGCTCTAACAAATACATACCCAAACAACCAGCAAAAATAGCTTGCTCTAAATTTTGTAAACTATAGTAAGCCTGAGCAAGATAAGCCAAATTCAAACCTTGCAAATATAAATCTCCAGAATATTGAGCAGCTTGCCAACCACCCACCAAATATAACAAAGCCTCTTCAGGTTTTTCTAACACCATAAATGCAATTCCTAAACTACTAAAACAAAGAGACTTACTCTGACCATCTCCCAAAGTTTCTGATAACTTTAAACCCTGTTGTAGATAATTAATCGCATTTTCATAAATCTCAGTCTCCATCATTTCTTGTTGTCTAGCTTGGAAAACTTCACTAAAACCTAAATTAGCTAAAGCATTAGCTTCCCCTTTTTTATCCCCTATTTGTCGAGAAAACATCAACGCCCTTTGACTATAATTAATCGCCTCACTATAATCCTGCATCGCCACACAAGTCCGACTCAAATGATTAAGATTAGCAATTTCACAGAATTTATCCTCCGTCTCTTGGGCAATTTCTAAAGCTTGTTTATGAAATTCCATTGCCCTTAATTTTTCCCCCAGAGTTTGCTGAGAATAACCCAATAAAGTTAAAATTCTTGCCTTTGCTTGAGTACCCTTAACTATTTGCAAAGGAGCATCTAAATAACTCAAAGCATTCTGTAAATATTCTCCAGAAAAAGAAGCAAAAATCCCACCATAGAGCGGAAAATATTCCTGTTGAGAAAAGGCACGAAAAATTTGCAATGCTACCTGAAAACAAGAATTAGTTAAACGAGGTCTAGCTTGAAAACCATTAGCTAATTGACACCAAATAGTAGCAAAAGTTAAAAAAGTAGAAATAGATAATTTTGCCCCTACTTTAGCATCATAAATTAACTTATCAAACCATTCTACTAATCCCCTTTGTAAACATTGTAAAATTAATGCCAATTCAACTAAATTACTAGCTTCAATACTCGCCTTACTCGCAAATTCTACAATCGACTTTTCCAAAGCAATAGTATTAAATAAACCCTCTGGAAAAGAGCTATTTACCTGTTTTGCCCATAATACCCATGGCCCTCGTTGTTCGGGAGTACCACCAAATCCTAATTGACCTCTACTTTGGTCATAAATCCAACTTACCAAATAAGGTTGCAGTCGTTGCCAAGCTTCTAGACCTTTAGTAATACCAGTCGCAAACTGTTGCAAATCTTTTTCTAATTCAGGGTCAGCAGTTTGGAGTTTTTGTTGGTCTAGATTTTGTGCCAGTTTTTGTAGTTGATTGAGAGTCAGGGGTTGTTTTTGGTTAGGATCGATAGCATTGAATAAAGTAGTCAGGCGATCGCTAGACTCAGCATTAATAATTTCTTGTATGGAAGCAGCGATCGCTTCTTGAGTCTGATTTAGTTTTTCCCACCGCTCCCATTCTCCCTGAATAGTTTTCAGTGCCCGCAAACGACGATTAGCTTTTGCTTGTTTTAACTCATCAGTTTCTGTATCTACTTGGTTTTGGAAAGTTTGCAGACGTTCATCAAAACAACGTTCAAAAATTTCGCCCGTACCACTGCTAACTTCTTTTACCAGCATTTGATATACTTGCTCTTTAGAACGAATTTGACCTTTGAGAGTAATTTCCACTATATAGTCAATTAAATTGAGATAGCGTTCCTGCCAAGAAATAAATTCTGTCATTTCAGTTATCAGTTATCAGTTATCAGTTATCACTACCTCTGCAATAAGGAGGTTTGACATCTCAGTTGTCAGTTATCATTACCTCTGCAATAAGGAGGTTTGACATTAAGAATATTCTCTTTTTTCCTAATATAGAATCCAGTTATACAGTGTATGTTTATAACTCTATAATTACTTCAATCTATCCATCTCTCCCAACTTTATAATAATTATTCAACCAGATTTAATATGAGTTGGTATACTCTTAGAAAAATTTCCACAGCCTAAATTATTACTTTTGACTTTTAACTTTTGACTTCGTCAAAGATTTATCATTACAAACATTTTTTCAAACATTTCATGAACCATATCTTCCATATTTACATAATTAGGGCCTCTAACAAACTCTTGTACTGTAATTTTTCGATCTTTAAAATCTTTAACAAAACTATGCAATTTTTGCAAAGAATGTAGATCTACTTCTGCTTCTGCAACCAACATTTCCATCAAATTTTCCCCTTGTCGCTTTGCTTTGCGATACTGTTTTACCATATTTCCTTGAGGAGTTTTTTTCACCTCTCGTAATTCTGATTTAACTTGTTCATATTGTTGAGATAATAGTTCAATTTCTTTCTCTAATTGTTCGCATTCTTTTTCACTATCATTTTGGGAAAACTTAACTTTTTCTTGATTTTTATCTCTTTCAATCTCTAGTAACCGAGCTAGATCGCCACTTTTATAAGCAATATTAATTTCTTTCATTATTTCAGTATAGAAACCACGAGTTTCATTATCGCTAGCTTTATCTGGGTGAAATTTATCGGCTAATTTTAAGAATATTTTTCTCAGGTCTCTACTAGGACGTGGTTGAGAAATATCTTCATTTTCATAGTAATGATTATTTTCTCCGAAAAAATCTTTTTCTTTTGTATTTTCATAATCATCTCTATCTTCATCTTGAAAATTTGCCGATGATGACTGTTTAAAATATTCTGGCCGAGGAGAAATTTTACCTGTTAATTGTAAGACTTGATAAATTTCTATAACTTCTTGTTTTTGACGTTTTCCTAAACGTTTATTACTTAAAATTTTTTCAAATAGCCTATGAATTTTTTGATCTAGACTATTAATTTTTTCATAAAATGGTCTACTTTTTTGAACCATTTCTTGAGTAAGTGTTTGCATTTGCTGAGTCAGGTTAGATAACTCAGTTTTTTTACGTTTGATTTTGGTCAGAAGTTTTTTATGCTTTTCGTTGAGAAAATCAATCCTAGCATGAATAGAAGAGAATGATAGGGCGTTTTCTTGAGGTAGAGAATTAGAAGTTGCTGTTTTTTTAGTTTTTCTTGGCATAGATAGTTAAGTTAGTTAAGTATAATAATAAAAGTTTTGGCAATTTAATTTTTTATAGTTTATCGTAATTTACTAAATGTGTCATCTGAGTCAGAATATAAAGTCAAAAGTCAAAAATCAAAAGTTAAAAGTAATATAGCGTTTCTCAAGTTACTGAGGTACAGTGATTTTTTTATTTTCTATTCCCTACTCCCTACTCCCTAAAACAAACGAATTTTGTATCTCATTAGGATATAAATTGCTATATCTGACTGAGTTTGAGCATTTATAAATTTCCTAACCTATTTGCGTAGTGCTATAGTATCTCTAATTGATTCAAAAAGCTAAGATGCAAATTGTTTCTTACCAAATTATTCAAAATCATTAGACATCTGCAGAAAAGAGGGAATAGGGAATAGGGGGGAAATAAGGGGGAAATAATTGATTTGATTTTTTATTGTTAAAGATATCAAAGATATCTATGAACAAAAAAAACAGGGGATGTTATCCCCTGTTGCCAACAGAATTTACCAACAATATGCTTTTTATTACTTACTTTCTAGTCTTTAACATACACTTTTACTGAATAAATTAATCTGTTTAACTTTTTTCAGTAGACTTGATATAATTGATTTCCTGTTTTTAACTTAAGGTTATGAGTATTTCAAGTTTTTATGGGTAGAGCTTTGCTATTTATTTATTGTGGAGTTTTTGTTGTAGAGTTAGAGTTAACTTGTATTTACTAAGCCTGTTTACCAGATTATCTATGGCTTTCATTAATTATATTGAACTGTAGGCAAGTATCATAAGTCATTCTCTTAACTTTTTTTGATTTGGAACAGCTTATATATTGGTAATCCCTGATTTCAAACGAGATTTATTGTTTCATTAATTTATAGATTAATACTATTCTCGAAAAAAAGCAACCCTTGTTATGGTTATTTATAACTTTGTTTTATTAGAAAAATTTAATGTTAACCTGGAAAAGCTTAATTTTAAAGACTTTGAAAGGAGTAAGAGAGTAATTTTAAACTTAAAAGACAATGCTCTACTCAGGTAATTGAATAGGTATTTATTCTCAAATAATTAAAGTTATATTATTTGGATTAATCGCATTTTATCAGTGGAATAGATTCATGAAGGTCTGGGACGTACAGTCGGATGTCGAAAATTTTGCT
>NZ_CEZPJD010000369.1:0-7712 GCF_983059655.1 Okeania sp. | reverse complement strand
TTCCCTGTTCCCTGTTCCCTGTTCCCTGTTCCCTGCGCACAGCGCTATAAATTTAATTTTTTTAAGGAGTTAAATATGTCAAAACTTTTGTTTAATTGTCTTTTATTAATATTCTATAAAACCGTAATATTTTGTGCTGTAACTCAAGCCAATGAAATTAAATATACACAAATAAATTCTGAAAAAAACACATTAGAAAAAGAATCATCAAAACCAAATATAACTCCAGTTTCTGAAGATGCAATTATCGTTAAACCAAATCAACTTGAGCAAAATACAGACTCAATGGGTCAAGTTACTTCTGTCTCTCAATTATCCGATGTTCAACCCACAGATTGGGCATTTCAAGCATTACAATCATTAGTAGAACGTTACGGCTGTATTGTTGGTTATCCCGATGGTAGTTATCGTGGTAATCGTCCTATGACTCGCTATGAATTTGCAGCAGGTTTAAATGCTTGTTTAGACAGAATTACCGAATTAATTGCTGCCTCTACAGCAGACTTAGTAACTAAAGATGATTTAGCAGTTTTACAACGTTTACAAGAAGATTTTGCTGTCGAACTTGCAGAAATTAAAGGCAGAATAGATGCTCTAGAAGCACGGACTACAGAACTAGAAGCAAATCAGTTTTCTACCACAACTAAACTAGGTGGAGAAATTGTATTTGCTATTAGTAATGTCTTTGGAGAAGAGAAAGCTGGTGGTGGTAGTTTAGAAGATAATACCGTTTTAAATAATCGAGTAAGTTTGAATTTTAATACTAGCTTTACAGGACGAGACTTATTTAGAACTCGTTTAGATGCTCTGGATACTGTTGCCTATGGAGTGCCAATAACTGGAACAAATATGACTCGTTTAGCTTTTCAAAGAAATACTGATAATACTGTTGATATTGGTAAATTGTTTTATCGTTTTCCAATAGGGAAAAAATTTAGAGTTCATGTTGACGCTATTGGCGGTAGGTTTAATCTGAATGTTTCTGATAACTTCAACAGACTTTTTGCAAATAGAATATCAGGGGCAATTTCTAGGTTTGGACGCTTCAATCCTATCTATGCTCAAGGCGCTCGAGGTGCTGGAGTAACAGTTGTTTATAATATTAATAAATCTGTAAGTTTATCATTAGGATATTTAGCAAGAGACCCGGAAAACCCAAGAGAAAGTAATGGATTTTTTAATGGTAGTAATGCAGGTTTAGCACAACTAGATATTCGACCAAGCGATCGCCTCCGTTTTGGCGTTACTTATGTACGTTCTTACTATCCAAAAAGAAAGTTATTTGTCTCAGCAGCAACAGGTAGTAGAAGAGCAAATGCACCCTTTGGTAATTTAGTTCCTACTTCTGCAGATCATTTAGGTATTCAAGGAAGTTGGCGTGCTTTGAATAATTTCACAGTTTCGGGTTGGACTGGATGGAGTTTTGCTGATGCTGAAAAATCTGTTGGTATGGTTAAGGAAGGAGATGAAGCAACTATTTTTAATTGGGCGGTTACTTTCGGATTTACTGACTTAGGTAAACAAGGAAGTTTGCTTGGTTTTGTAATTGGAAATCCACCTAAAGTAACTGATACTGATAATGGTCCAGATGATGATGATACGGCTTGGCATTTGGAGGGTTTTTATCGTTATCAAATTAATGACAATATTTCAATTAATCCGGGAGTTTTAGTAGTTATTAATCCCGAACATGATGAGGATAATGAAACTATTACTGTAGGAATTATTCGGATGATTTTTTTGTTTTAGGATAAAGAAGGAAGAAGGAAGAAGGAAAAGTATTACCAAGTCTTATGTTTTCAACTTTTGAACTTTCCTAACCTTTGCTTCGACTGCTATATAATTTCAAGAAATTATAGCATGTCTGGATAAGAACGCGATAGAACTCCGTTCCGCTTACGCGACAAAAAAACTTTCTCTTTCTTCTTCTTTCTTTCCTCCTGACTGCTAATTTTAATGCAGCATTTAATTAGGGCTTGCTGATTAAATCTTAAAGCATTGACTGATATTGGTTTTAGCCTTTTTAGGTATTGAAAAAGTACCTGGTTTTCAGCTCTTCATGCTCAAAAACGAGCGCATTTCTGGCGCATAGTTGGGCAAAAAAATTATCACCCTACTCCCCTACTCCCTACTCCCCCGCTCCCCTACTCCTTAAAAAAGACTTTTTCAGCAGACCCTAATTAGGAGAAGACCAAGAGCGAACCTCACCCAAAGTCACCGGAATTAGATCGCTAACATCAATAGTAAACCGGAATACCTTCTTCGCCCGACGGTTATTCTCAGGGTCAAAAAACTTCAACTGCACATCCCAACAATCACTATCCATCCTACAGAATGGACTCTTTGTCACCGCAATACTATCCAACTCCATACCCATAACAGCTTGATAAAAAGTTTGAGCCGCTTGGAAAGCATTAGTAGCAGCAAAATTCAAAGCCCGGTCTTGAGAAGTTTGCCCTAAGTTCCGTAAGTCGTAATAAACTCGATTGAGGAAACTACTCAAACTCCTTCGCATTTGCTCATCGTCAACTTCTGCTTGTTCCCCACGCACTGCTGCCAAAGCCGCACTCACTAAAGTATTAACCTGCCAGCCATAAATACCACGAGGGCTAACAGGCTCAACCACAGGCACCACTTGTCCTGAAAATAACCTCACTGTACGTCCAGTTAGTCGTCCAGGAATACTCACGCGCTCAATATACTCCTCAGAATCTTCTGCTTGCACTTCCCCTGACAGCAACTGCTGAAAAACTTCATAAACATCCCGCGCAAATGATCCCGAAGGCTCAATAGCATAGATAGGAGTTAACTCCATATTCAAAGTCCAAATCAGAGACTTAGCTTCTGAAAGGTTAGCTGCCAAATAGTCCACCATCTGACGTGCATCATAAGGATTAGCTGGAACTTGGCTATTTTCAACAGTAACCGCTGGCATCAACTGTTTAAATGAGTCCCGTCTGGCTTCTGTTCCGAAGTCATAACCCAATATACCGATAACATAGACTAAACTTCCTGTTTCTTGAGGGGGTTGACTGGCAGTTATTCCATTTGTATTATTATTTGTCATAGAAGAAATTTGACTATCTGATGTAGATGTATTAGTTGATGATAATGGTTGCGAGGCCGTGACACTAGCTTCAATGGTGCCAGCAGCTACCATGCCAGTGTCCGATGGAATCTCATGATTATTTTCTGGACTAGCTGAGGCTTGCAGGCTCTCTTCTGGAGTTGACCCACAACCACAACCACTAGCTTCGATACTATTATTCTGCTGTTCTAATTCTGACATTGTTTCTCCTGTTAAATGTGTAACAGCACCTGAAATATTGAGCTGACCTACTAAACAACGGCGTATATCTTCACTCAGACATGGAATAGCTGTCTCGAGCAAGGCAGTACGGACTTCTTGTGGGTCTAATTGTTTTTCCCTCTGCAACTGCAGAGCCATCAGTAATGCTGCCACTCCTGATACTACTGGTGTTGCAAAGCTAGTCCCACTTAATTGTATTGTACTGCCTCCTGGTTGAGCGCCTAAAATATTTTCCCCCAGGGCGAGAATACCCTGAGTTTGATAAGTATGACCCCAGTTACTATAGTCCAATGGTTGTCCGTTTTCTCCCATTGCTCCTACTGCCAATACAGCGGGAAGTGCTGCGGGAACGTGCAAACATTCACAGCCATCATTACCTACAGCAGCAACAAGCAAAACGTTATTTTTTCGGCATAAATTTACCGCATGGTTAAGCCAGTCTTCAGCTTCACCATCATCCGTCAGCTCGCCCCCACTTATATTAATAATATTGGCTCCTGCATTCACAGCTTGTTCGATCGCTCGTGCCAAGTCTAGTTGAGAAGCTCGGCGACTAGAGTCTGAGAAAATAGGAATAATTAGCCCTCGACAGTGGGGGGCAATACCCGAGACAGAAGATTCTGGCTGGCCGAAAATTATACTAGCAACATGAGTACCGTGGAGGGACATCTGATCTGTCGGACTAGCTTCGCCCTCCACCAAGGTTGGTAGTTGGGTCAAGTTGGCTCCTGCAAAACAGGGATGCTTGAGGTCAACTAAACCGTCAAGCACTGCCACACAAACCTCAGAGTTACCTTTGGTTTTTGCCCATAGTTGTTTAATTCCAGGAATATTTGCTATTTCGGCCATCTTTAAAAATAAGTCAAAAGTTAAAATTAAGTCTGCTTTGAAGATTAGTAGGGTGGGCAAATTTTAAACACTTATAATCTCCTAAAAAATCAAGTAATAAGCTGTTCAGCATCTAAACCATATATCCAATTTTTGTCAAAGGCAACAGAGAATATAAAATCTAAATGATTTTTAGTTTATTCTAGTTTGGCATTAACATATTTTTGTAGCCATAGTTTTGAGATACCTGTGATACCAATTTGATAAATGTTTGCTACAAATAGCTAGGGTATTTCTTAGAATCCAGAATCCAGAAGTCAGAATTAATAGATTTCATACCAGTTTTCAGGTCGTAAATTCTCTTTTTCTCTTGGTGCGCGTTCCCTCTCTTGGTCAGCATTCCCTTGCGTCTGACGGCGACGTGGGATATGACCGCTTGCGACTAGCGTCGTCGCAGGGTCGCACCGCTCTCTTGGTCGATTGGATATGGCAAGGTTCCCTCGCTATCCCACCCTTCGGGAAGCTGCGCTAACGACCGCTTTGTCAAAGGGACATTTCCTACAAAATCGTTTTATTACACTTATTATTCGTAATATTCTTTTTTTTAATTGGTATGACACGATCAATACCCGCACTCAGATAATTTTTCTCAAAGGAGCTAATCTGATCGAGTATGAGTGTTTTGTACTAATAGGCTTGTTTTGTAGATTCTGTACAAATTGTCGGCCACAGTCTCGGCACTGATTATTCTGCTTACTACAATGAATTTTGCAATTTTTGACTATATGATTGTATAACCTCTCAACTTGAAGAAATATATTTAATTATTAAATAATCTAAATTTTATAGACTTAAAATAATATTTAGAAAAAAGACTATGACTAATACAATAGAGAAGGCCAAAAATTATAAATTAATTACTAGGATATTACTAAAGAGTTGGGCTTCATTGACCCTTACCCTATTAGGAAGTAGTCTGATATTGTCAACTCCAGCCTTAACTAAAGGGGAAAAAATAGTCCAATACTCAGAATTAAATACACAAGATTCTCCTAGCTTTGCTGTACAAAAAACTGATAACAAAGTACAAAAACTGGATGAACAAGGTGCAACATATTTTTTCAGGGAAGCGATCGCTCAATCTTCTGAAGAAGCATTATCAGTTTCTACTAAAGCAGGCAATATTGGAGACCAAGCTAATAGCTTTCTCTATTTTGGTAATGTTTACAGAGACTTAGGAGAAGACAAATTAGCTATAGAACATTACAAACAAGCACTACCTCTTTTGAAGAGTATAGGTGATATATCAGGAGAAGCTAATGCTTTGACAGGCATTGGTAATGTCTATAGAGACTTAGGAGTTAACAAATTAGCCATAGAACATTACAACCAAGCTTTACCTCTATTTCGCGATATAGGGGATGTATCTGGAGAAGCTACTGCCATAACTAACATTGGCAATGTTTACAGAAACTTGGGAGAAAACAAATTAGCCATAGAAAATTACAACCAAGCTTTACTTTTGTTTAAGCAGATGGGAGACATTGATAGAGAGGCAAGTACCCTCATAGTATTTGGTAATGTTTACAGTGACTTAGGAGAAAGCAAATTAGCTATAGAAAATTACAACCAAGCTTTACCTCTATTACGTCAGACTGGTGATGCTAGTGGAGAGGCTAAAGCTTTCACTGGCCTTGGCAATGTCTACAGTAACTTAGGAGAAAATAAATTAGCAGTAGAATATTATACTCAAGCATTGCCTCTGTTACGACAAACTGGTGATGCTGGTGGAGAAGCTAAAGCTCTAACTGGTCTTGGCAATATCTACAGAAACTTAGGAGAAAGGGAATTAGCTATAAGACATTATCAACAAGCATTACCCTCATTGCGTAAAACAGGCGACTCTAGTGAAGAAGCCACAAATCTCTACAATATAGCTAGTCTTAAATACAGCCAAGGCTACCTTACTGAAAGCTTACAAATCATAGAAGAATCCCTAGCAATCATAGAAGATGCCCAAACTAAAGTCAATACCAAAGTTCATACGCCAGAAAATCGTGCTTCTTACTTTGCCAGAGTACAGGATAGATATGAATTTTACATCAAACTGCTGATGGAACTTCACCAACAGCAACCAAACCAAGGCTTCGATGTTAAAGCCTTTCATGCTAGTGAACGTAGTCGTGCCCGCACACTCCTTGAATTATTGACAGAAGCTAGTGTTGATATTCGCCAAGGAGTAGAGCCTAAACTTTTGAGGCGAGAGCATGAACTCCAAAAATTACTGAATAGGGATATAAAACAAGGACTAATAAAGAGAGACAAGCTTATAGAGCTATATGAACTACTCCGTGCCCGCATTCGTACTACCAGTCCTAATTATACAACCCTAACTCAGCCCAAACCTCTGACTTTGGCAGAAGTTCAGCAACAGGTACTAGACGACGATACCTTGCTTCTACAATATTCTCTGGGTGAAGCAAACAGTTATTTGTGGGCAGTGACTAAAGACAGCATCAACAGTTATCAACTTCCAGGAAGAAAGAAAATAAAAAATGCTGCTATAGAATTTTCTGTGAAAATAACAAATCCATATCCACCGGAGCGCGATGACATAACAAAAATTGATAGTGCTGCCGATGCTCTGACAGAAATTATCCTTAAACCCGTTGCTGATAAATTAAACAAAAAACGTCTATTAATAGTTGCCGATGGCTTCTTACAATACATCTCATTCTCTGCTTTATCAATACCAAATACTTCTACAGAAACTGATGGCTATCAACCTTTAATCGTCAATTACGAAATAGTAAATCTACCTTCAATCACTACTATTGCAACTATCCGTAAACACACAGCTTCTCGGAAACTTCCCCAAAAAAAACTTGCTATCATTGCAGATCCAGTATTTAGCCCTAACGATGCTAGAGTTATAAAAAAAACTGCTACAACATCTAGAGTAAATACGGAAAGTACAGTAGAAACCCATAGTCTTATTTTTCACTTGGATGCACAAGAATCAAAACATAATATTAGAGATTCTTTTCCTCCTATTCCTGGTAGTAGAAAAGAAGCAGAAGCAATTTTAGCAATGCTACCGGAAACTGAACAGGTCTATGCCTTTTTTGACTTTGAAGCCAACTTAAACATCTTTACTAATCAGGAGTTAGCAAAATATCAAATTGTGCATATTGCTACCCACGGTTTTGCTGACCGTCAACGACCAGGGTTATCAAGTTTAGTTATGTCGTTAGTGGATAGAAATGGTAACTGGCAATATGGGTACTTGCTGTCATTAAATGATATTTTCAACCTTGAGTTACCAGTTGAATTAGTAGTATTGAGTGCGGCCAATACAATAAGCGGAAAGTATGTTCCTGGAGAAGGAATAATAGGGTTGACAAGAGGATTCATATCTGCAGGGGCAAAACGAGTAGTAGGTTCATTATATCCAATACATGATGATGCAACTGTAGAGTTGATGAAAAACTTTTATCGGGGAATATTGCAGCAGGGTTTATCACCAGTGGAAGCATTACGAGTAACACAGTTGCAGATGTGGCAGCAAGGCGGG
>NZ_CEZPJD010000368.1:0-7722 GCF_983059655.1 Okeania sp. | reverse complement strand
TGGGTTGCCCATACTAACTGTAGTCTATCCATGTGAAAAGCGCTATAAAGAAGCAGTTAGCAGTTAGCAATCAGCTTTTCCTGCGGAATACTACGCAAACAGCGATCAGTAGATTTTTTTTGAGATACCCTCGTTTGCGGAGCATTCTTTAGTCCCGATCGCTTGAAGAAAAGAAACTGCATAACACATATTGGTATGAATGTCAAAATAAATTTTGTCGTATTAACACTCTTGATCGACTTTTGTAAGATTAGCTATACTGACAAAGAATAAAATTTTAAGGAAGTAACTGAATGGTTGCAACACCAGTCCAAATTAAGCACGAAGTAAAAGACCAGTCCCTAGCCCCTCTAGGAAAACAAAGAATTGAGTGGGCAGGTAGAGAAATGCCTGTTTTACGTCAGATTCAAGAACGCTTTGCCAAAGAAAAGCCATTAAGCGGAATTAAATTAGCAGCTTGCTGTCACGTGACAACTGAAACTGCTCATTTAGCGATCGCTCTCAAAAATGCTGGTGCTGATGCTGTATTAATTGCAAGTAACCCTTTATCTACTCAAGATGATGTAGCTGCTAGTCTCGTAGTAGATCATGGTATTTCTGTATATGCTATGAAAGGAGAGGATGAAAAAACTTATCTGCGTCACGTTGAAATAGCTTTAGACCACAGACCTAACATTATTATTGATGATGGTAGTGATGTTGTCGCAACTCTAGTAAAAAATAGACAAGAGCAACTTTCTGACCTCATTGGTACTACAGAAGAAACTACTACGGGTATTGTTCGTCTAAAAGCAATGTTCAATGATGGGGTGTTGACTTTCCCTGCTATGAACGTTAATGATGCTGATACTAAGCACTTCTTTGATAACCGTTACGGTACAGGTCAATCTACTCTAGATGGTATCATCCGTGCTACCAATATTTTATTAGCTGGTAAAAATACTGTAGTTGTAGGCTATGGTTGGTGCGGTAAAGGTGCAGCTCTCCGTGCTAGAGGTCTAGGTGCAAATGTAATTGTAACTGAAATCGATCCAGTTCGCGCTATTGAAGCAGTAATGGATGGTTTCCGCGTGATGCCAATGGAAGAAGCTGCTTCTCTAGGCGATCTATTCATCACTGTTACTGGTAATAAGCACGTTATCCGTGGCGAACATTTTGATGCGATGAAAGATGGAGCGATCGTTTGTAACTCTGGTCACTTTGATATTGAAATTGACTTGGAAACTTTGGGTAAAAATGCTGCTGATGTCAAGACAGTTAGACCTTTCACTCAACAGTATACACTCAAGAATGGTAAGTCTGTAATTGTATTAGGTGAAGGTCGCTTAATTAACTTAGCTGCTGCTGAAGGTCATCCTAGTGCAGTTATGGATATGAGTTTTGCTAACCAAGCATTAGCTTGTGAATATTTAGTTACAAATAAAGGTAAGTTAGAACCAGGTTTACATTCTATTCCTGTGGAAGTTGATAAGGAAATTGCTCGTTTGAAATTACAAGCAATGGGTATTGGTATTGATACTTTGACTCCAGAACAAATCGAGTATATGAATTCCTGGACTGTTGGTACCTAATTTATTTTTTAAGGAATAAGAGTCTAGTTTAATCTAAATTACTATTCCTGATAATAATTTTTAGTTTTATTTTGCTTTGAAAAACCCCGGTAAAATCTTGGTAAAACATCCATAATTTTATCTGGGTTTTTTATATTTGTATAATTCCATTGTACTTTTAACTTAATTCAATATTTAACTTCAAATAATATAAATCTGTGGCTAAATTATCTGTAGAATTACAACGATATTTTTTTGACGAAAAGTGTGTTTCTCAAGTAACTTTGGGAGATATTATTGATTTAGCAGGAGAGAGAATTTTTGGCTTTTTATTCGCGATCTTGTCTATACCTTCTGCTTTACCTGTACCTGCTCCTGGTTACTCTATTCCCTTTGGATTTTTATTACTTTTATTAGCATTTCAATTAATAATTGGTTCAACAACTCCCTGGTTGCCTAAAAGGTGGTTAAATCATTCAATATCTCTGGATAAAGTACAAGGGATTTTGAAAAAAGCTATTCCCTGGTTACAGAAAATTGAATTGATATCTCGTCCCAGGTTGAGTTATATTTGCACAAGTTTTGTAGGTAGAATTATTATTGGTTGCGCGATCGCTCTGATGGCTATTTCGATGATGATTCCAATTCCAGGCACTAATACTTTACCAGCGATCGGGATTTTTGTGACTGGTTTTGGGTTGTTGGATGATGATGGTTTTATTAGTTTGGTTGGGTTGGTTGTTTGTCTAATGGGAGCGATTTTAAGTGGTCTAATTCTGCGTTTTGGTTATGAGGGCGTCAAGGCTGGAATTGAATTGATTAAAAATTATTTGACTGGAAGTTAGGGTGTTAAAAGTCAAAAGTCAAAAGTCAAAAGTTAAAAGTTAAAAGTTAAATTTATTAGTCTTGTGGAATGGGCATCTTGCCCGTTTGATCGCTCCCGTTCGATCACTCCGATGAATATTTGCCAGAAAAAAATTTCAGCAAAGGGTTGATTTAAAATTTATTTGTGTTACTATTTGTATAGTGGGAAAGATGCACTCATATATACTCTATGTCCAGTATCCCAATTATCGCTTCATAACTTCATCCTGCTGAAAAAAAAAGACGATATAGATAATTTAGTCATCTTTAGATGACTTAAGCTATTAGCCAAGGATTTCAATCTTGGTTTGGTTTATTCCCAAAATTCGGAGTTTACCTCCAGATAAAGTTTCGGAAATAATAGATTTTGTGGATTTTTTGTCTCAGCAACAGCAACAGTAAAGTTTGACTCACTCTACTACTAAACTATCTGAAACAGCCTTTGATAAAATTTAGGATAATCCCGAAAATGATAATGCTGATAACTGATAACTGATAACTGAAAAGGAGCAATTATGAATTTAGTTTGTGAACTTCCTATGGGAATTTCGGAAAATGAGGCGAAGTTATTCTTAGCAATAAAATTGTATGAAATTAATAAAATTTCTTTAGGAAAAGCAGCCAAATTAGCAGGATATTCTAAGTCAGCTTTTATAGAAGTTTTGGGACAATATAAAGTCCCTATTTTTAATTATTTTCCTCAAGAACTACGGGAAGAAATAAGTAAATGATTGAAAGGACAACGTTTAGGAATTTCTGATAGAGATTCAATATTCTTTAACAGCTTTTGATACTAATGTCTTGCTGTTTCAATATTAACAATACAACCAATATTCCTACTAACAACTGATAACTGAAAAAAGGCGATCGCTCCGATGAATATTTGCCAGAAAAAAATTTCAGCAAAGGGTTGATTTAAAATTTATTTGTGGTACTATTTGTATAGTGGGAAAGGTGTGCTCATATATACTCTATATCTAGTGTCCTAATTATCACCTCATTTAGATCGAAGCACCTAATTTATCGCTTCAATAATTAACAAAACTCACCTCCCATCCTCATAACTCAACTTTTCACCAACGCCAAAAAACAAAGTACATAGTATATAGATATAAATAATCACACAGACAAATACTTACACTGAGTCGGAAAAAATACTAATTGCCAAAATTCGGAGTTTGCCTCCAGATAAAGTTTCGGCAATAATAGATTTTGTGGATTTTTTGTCTCAGCAACAGCAACAGCAAAGTTTGACTCATTCTATTACTCAGCTCTCTGAAACAGCTTTTGAAAAAATTTGGGATAATCCCGAAGATGCTGATACTGATAACTGATAAGTGAAAAGGAGCAATTATGAATTTAGTTTGTGAACTTCCTATGGGAATTTTGGAAAATGAGGCGAAGTTATTCTTAGCAACAAAATTGTATGAAATTAATAAAATTTCTTTAGGAAAAGCAGCCAAATTAGCAGGATATTCTAAGTCAGTTTTTATGGAAGTTTTGGGACAATATAAAATCCCTATTTTTAATTATTCTCCTGAAGAATTACGAGAAGAAGTAATTACTCAACTATCAAAAGCTGATAACTGATAACTGAATCTAACGTTGTGCTTCAGCAAACTCATAAAAAGAACGAAATCGACCATTTTCAAAATTATCTAATCCTTGCTGAATACCTTTAATAGCTTCTTCAGTATCGGCAGTTTCCTAGTCTAAAACTCTGGCAAGTAATTCGCTGACAACTAGGGAAATATTTTGTCCCTGTTGAGTTGCTTTTTCCCGGAGTCGTGCTTCTAATTCTGGAGTTAGGTTAATTGTAATTGACATATATATTGTTAATATTTTGATTGATAATTTAATGTTGCTTATACTCAAAAGGATTGAGGAGTAAAATTCCACAACCTTCAAAATCTCGTGTATTGCGGGTGACTAAAGTTAGTTGATGAACTTGAGCAGTAGCAGCAATTATCATATCTGCTTGAGAGCGTGTCTGACCTTGAGATTGGAATCTACCTCTCAATTAACCAGATAATTTGGCGATTTTTTTAGTAACTGGAAAAATCTGACATTTAGATTCAAAAAATATCTCAAACCATTCTTGAATTTGAGAGTTTGGTTTCCAATTTAAGCCGTAGGATATTTCTTCAACTGTGACGACACTAACAGATATTTCTGTTACTTCTGCTGCCCAATTTAATACATTTGGATTAGGTTTTGCTCGTGCTAATTCGCTAATAATATTAGTATCAAGTAGAAATATATTCAAAGATTATCAATAAAGGGGTTTGGTCTATTTTGACGAGTGGGAATTTCTAGTACATAGTCTGCTTGAGAACACAAACTCCGTAACTCCCCGAAGGTATCAGCTAAGGAAGGTTTTTGATGTTGTTTTTGCCATGCTAAAAACTCCTGAAATGTTTGGGCATCGATAATAGCAGCTACAAGTTTTTCTTGTTCATAAATCATTTGTGGTTTTTGGGTTGGTTATTTCAGGTCTGATAAATTTTGTTGTGCTTCGTGTATTTCCCAATTCAATTTTTACCTCCTATATTCTTGATATTTTGATTGATAATTTAATGTTATTTATATTAACATTGAACTCTAGAAATATTTTTATCTGGAAAAATGCCCAAAAAGGTTAGAGAATTAAAACAAATCTTGCAAAAAGCAGGATTTTCACTCTTATCAAGAAAATTTCTCCTAAATTCTGAATTCTAAATTCTAAATTCTAAATTCATCTCTGGAGATGTCTAATGAAATATAGCATTTTAATTCAATGGTCTGAACAGGATAAAACCTATATTGCTAGTTTGCCTGAATGGGGGAAGTATGCTCAAACTCACGGTGAATCTTATGAGGAAGCACTGGAAAATGCAAAGGAAGTTTTGGCAGATTTAGTTTACATTTATGAGGAAATGGGGAAACCTCTGCCACAGCTACAGAATTTACAGAAAATCTAATTTGTACAGAGAGCGATATTGAAGTCAAAAGTCAGAAGTTAGAAGTTAAGTTTTTACTGTGACTAATTTGGATAGTGGGATATTTATATCGAGCGTTCGATATATTTGATTCAACAGAAGTGAGGTAAGGAAATATTGGTTGACCTATTTTTGAGAAAGCTTTAAATTTAGCGATCGCCTGCCTTGAAGTCAGAAGTCAAAAGTCAGAAGTCAGAAGTTAGAAGTTAAATTTTTGCTGTGACTAATTTGGATAGTGGGATATTTATATCGAGCGTTCGATATATTTGATTCAACAGAAGTGAGGTAAGGAAATATTGGTTGACCTATTTTTGAGAAAGCTTTAAATTTAGCGATCGCCTGCCTTGAAGTCAGAAGTCAAAAGTCAGAAGTCAGAAGTTAGAAGTTAAATTTTTGCTGTGACTAATTTTAATTGTGGGATATTTATATCGAACCCTCGATATATTTGATTCAACAGAAGTTAGGTAAGGAAATATTGGTTGACCTATTT
The DNA here is from genome assembly GCF_983059655.1 of Okeania sp. Classification (NCBI taxonomy): domain Bacteria; kingdom Bacillati; phylum Cyanobacteriota; class Cyanophyceae; order Oscillatoriales; family Microcoleaceae; genus Okeania; species Okeania sp. The sequence continues at coordinate 1,840 of NZ_CEZPJD010000368.1, read as the reverse complement.
TTGAGGAAGGTTTAAATTTAGCGATCGCTCGCCTTGAAGTCAAAAGTCACAAGTCAAAAGTCAGAAGTTAGAAGTTAAATTTTTGCTGTGACTAATTTTAATTGTGGGATATTTATATCGAACGCTCAATATATTTGATTCAACTTTGGGAGAAAAACTGATAACTGATAACTGAAATGGCATCCTGCTTTTTTGTCTCTGGGAAAAACTCTAGACGACTGTGCTAAAAACTATAGGGGGTTTTGCAAAAACTACAAACCCCGACCAAAACCGGAAAAGGGTAGTCGGTGGGGTAGTGGGTTTTTGCCGAAGGTGGTGAAAAGGAAGGGGAAGAATAAAATTTCTCCTGGGCAAATGCGACTTCCTTGGGGGTTGTGGGAAGCTCCTTCAACTGAAGTGGTGGAGGTGGCGAGGCAGTTTGTCTTGGCAAATTGTTATGACCCAGAGGTAGCAATGCAATTTTTTGGTGATGTGTCGCAGATAAATGGATTATCAAAAACTGATACTACTCGGCTGGCGATGGCGGTGTCAGGTATCAAAAATCAAACGAAAAATCCTCAAAATCCAAACGTAGAAAAACCCTAAAATTTGCTTCTGCTAACTTTATTTATATTGACGGCTGAGACCCTTAGATGTTATACTCTACAAGTAGTACTCATGCAGCACTCATGGTATTGGTCCGTGTAAACAAAACCCAAAACACCCCTCCTCTGGCGTCCGGCGTCTCCCACTCTCATAATCCTCCCCCCTCTTCGCGTTCGCCTTCGGCGGTGGCGACTCTTGCATAGGTTTATTGAGTTTTTCTTCGCTTCCTAGATACTTCTTAAATAGATTAATAGGTATACCACTACCTCTGTCCTCAATTTCCACATCACTCATTCCATACACTGCTACAAGCTCACCCCGAACATCCACAACAGGCGCTCCACCCATTCCATCTGTGGTCAAATCATCATAAGAAACCAAGTAGCGCTGCTCCAGTCTACTATTAACTGAAAGAGAACCGGGAACAAAATTCCGTCCCGATTCCCCACCCCAAGCAGGAAAACTCAAAATATAAATAGGAGTATCTATATTCAGATTGCCAGAATTACCTATTTTCAGCGACGGATAATTACATTTTCCTCCCTCTGGTCGAAAAGTGACTAAAGCTAAATCTATATCACTGGGAAATATTTTAACATTCGCAACTGGCCAGACCTCATTTTTGGTAGCCAGTAATAATCTTTCGCCCTCTTCTTTGACAACATGAGCTGCCGTCAGTATGGTACAAACTCCTGTTTCTCCAGACACAAAAAAACCAGTTCCAGTTCTGGATTGATTTCTATATGATAGCTTGACAAGACTAGGCTCTAGTCTAGACGCAATATCACCTTTTTCTGGTGAGGCAATACTACCTTTTTCTGGCAATGAGAATAAAGAACAATTTGCCAGAGTTAGTGTCAGGATTAGTGCTAGGAAAGCTAGACCAAGGATGCGGGGTAGAGATTTCATCTATGATTCAGGGTTCAGAAGTGTTAGAGTCTAATTTTTCTTTATTATTACCTACAAATTAAATTATGGGCTTTCCCTTCCTATAGAGGAAATTGAAAAGGTCATTGCTATAAAAAAAGAGCCACTATTTTCCCACAATACTTATCTACTATTAAAATAAAACAACTTTTTCTAGTTGTCAAGGAGCGATCGCTCAAAATTAATCTTCCAGCAAATCAAGAAAATTTCTCCTAAATTCTAAATTCTGAATTCTAAATTCTAAATTCATCAAGCAATACTACCTCTCTTCCTAGTCTCCTTATAAGAAGTTCCCACATTTTTCAAACCAGCTTTAATCATTTCCTGC
>NZ_CEZPJD010000367.1:2121-7722 GCF_983059655.1 Okeania sp. | reverse complement strand
TAACAATTACCCCGATTTATCTGAATTTCTCCCTCACTCCCCTACTCCCCTACTCCCCTGCTCCCCTACTCCCCTACTCCCCTTGGCCTAAAATTCAGAGATAAAAAAAAGTTTGTTTAGGGGGTTGACATTTCTGAAGAAGATATTTATAGTAATAAATGTAAGGAAAAGAAAGCGCCAAATAACTCAAACTGTTTAAGGCAAAAATAATTAATCTATATAATTATCAGCTTTTCCTGGTGTCTATGACGTAGTGGACCCACTCCGATCCATCCCGAACTCGGAAGTTAAACGCTACGGTGGCGAAGATACTCGGTGGGTAGCCGCCCGGTAAAATAGCGCGATGCCAGGTTAAATATAAACAAAGGTTCTCTCAACGATACGAGGGAGCCTTTGTTTTTTTATTATTTTTTATTAATTTAATTTATCAAAATAATATGGGTTGCGCAACCCCGCCTTGACTGGCGAAATATTTTTGGTTGGAGAGTTGCTCAAATCCCCCTTACAAAAATAACTTCTGACTTCTGACTTCTGACTTCGTTAAAGCGGGGGGGTAGTCCTGCATGATAATGGTGAAGATATATATTTTTTAATTTCTCCCCATCTCCCTATCTCCCCAAACTGTCTTTACCATTACAGGGATCGTTCTGGAAACTTGGAAACGATCAAACTCCGTTCCCCCTACGCTATTGCTCTCAGCCAATATTTATAATCTTAGTTATTCTATGCGCTTTAACATTGAACCAGCACCACCAACAAGTAATAAACCCAAAATTAAAGCGGGTTCTGGTGTAGCTGCTCGAGTTTGTTGAATATCTGCAATAGTAAAATCATCAAATCCAAAAACATCTCCGTGTCCAGTAGTTGTTAAAAATTCAATAGATGTAAATGTTTCAGAAGCATTTTGTGCAACTATGCCAAAAAAGAGGACTGAACCATCTGTACTTCCAACGCTTCCCTGGGTATTTGGCGCTGTAAACTGTTGTGTTGTTCCGCCGGACAGCGACAGTTCTAAAACAAGCTGACCGCCAAAATCACCAATGTCGATACCATAGAAACCAAAAGCTCCAATTGCTGTATTAAAGTCTACTTGAAAGTTATTAGAGGGGCCTGCTGCTACTTGCCAGAAGTTAGTACCAGAAGTACCGTATCGGCCAGCTAGAGCGCTACCAACAGAAACAGATTTTACCCATCCACCACCACCAGAAAGAGTAGTTGTGATATTTCCTGTCGATCCAGGAAAGAGTAAATTTAATGGACTAACTGTATGGGTAGCAAGTCCGTCAAAGTCCTCTGTTCCTACTCCAACAACTAAGTTAGATAGGAAATTAGATTCAGCAGCAGATGCATTGGGAGTGGAACTTAAAGGAACAGAGGGACTATTATGCAAGTCTTCTCCAAAGAAAATTTGAAATGCCTGGGCAGGAGCATTTCCAAAACCTATAATCGTACTAAAAGCAACAACATGGACTAAAGTTTGTACTGTTCTAGTTAAAGGATTTTGAGTTCTACTCTTCATAGTTAATTCTGATATTTTTTGATGTAGCTAGGTTTTAAAAGTCAAGTAGGTTCGCAAGAAATTTGAGCTGTGAACCTACTTTTTTTGTTTGCGCTTGAGGCAAGTGATACCAAAACCAACAGCAAGTAACCCTATAAGTACAGAAGGGTTGGGGGGTGAGGTTTTTTAATCGACATTTTCAACCTTGACACGCCACTACCAATAGCATTCGTGGGTAAGTCCTAATGAAATTTATTGTGTATAACTTTAATATACCCATCTCCAAAATTTTTCTTACATGCTAAATTTTACAAATTAGACAATTTATTAAAAGATTGGCTGCTAGAAGATATTGGTAGGGGCGATCGCACAACTTATGGCCTATTTGCAGGAAATATAGATACTTCAAAAGTAATCATTTCCTGGGGAATGCTTACCTTAAAAAGAGCAACTCCAATTCATTTTAGAAAACTACCTCTATCATTTTCCCTTTTTTTTTCAAAACTTGTATCATTTCCATTGATTGATATCATTTATGTAAATCCCAGGGTAAATATCTACAGGCAATTTAGGTTTTTTTAGGCTTTTAAAACTTCTTTCCTAGATAACTAAAACCTTCTTGCTTCTTCCTAAAAATACCGATGCTAGCAGACTTGATATTACTCTTTTTTTTCCTTCTTCCTTCTTCCTTCTTCCTTCTTCTATTTTGAAATAAAATGTACCCAAAAACTCCCATCTGGCATACAAACATTCCGAATTAATCGATAAGAATAATGTAAATAAGCACCACTGAGGTCAGTACGATATCCAGTAGAAAACCATTCCCCATATGGATCGTGGATAAATAATCCTTCATTATCAAAACCAACACCGACAATCAGATGACCAAAAGAAGTAAAATAACTATGTATAGCCACAGGATTTCCTGCTATTAGCCAATCTTTAACCTCTTCAATAGTCGCATTAGTTTTAAAATTATCTATACATCCATAATCTCTAACAATTCTAGCTAAATCAGTTGGACTATGACGACTGTAACCTTGATTTAAAGCATATTCATAAAGTTCATCTTCAAGTTGACCATAATTAGACTTTCGATTAGCTTGCAAAAACTCCAAACAGGAAGCGATAGAAGTAATATTACATAAACCTGTAGGATTATACCAATCATCTAGCTTAGATTTGTAGGGAACCTTAATTCTAATATTATTTGGTTTAAGCTTGGGATGTACAAGTTGATTATTTTCTAAAATTTCAATATGTTTTTCATGGATATACCAAACACCAGAACTATTATGCTTATTATTTCTAAACGCAATTCGGAAATGGTTTCTAACTGGAACATAAGCTAAAATTTGAAACTCTTGATTAGCCGGGATATAGTGTTTTTCTGACTCAGTTAATTGAGAAGATTGAAGAGGTCTATACTTAAGAATAGTATCTTTTTTAGTTTTGAGAATAATTGGGGCAGCCGGAATATTGGCTTCTTTAGCCTCGAATAACTTTTTCGTAGTTTTCTCACCTAAATATCCAGCCTCACCACTTTTTTGATCCACTTGAAACCTATGAAGTGCTGCGGTAGTTAATGGGCCAAATATGCCATCTACTGGAGGGTTAAGCATATTTAAGTCAATAAGTATGGCCTGAATCTCGCGAGTCAGGTTTTCATCATCGGCGAGGGTTTTAACATCGTACTTAAGGTCTGTTCTCAGAAAGTCTTGGAGTTCCATACTAGATTTAAAGATAACTAGAAAATAGCTAATCAGCAGCATAGTATACTCTGACTCTAGACTCAACTTGGAGATGGGACACTTTTGAGAAGAAGTTGGGCAGTCGGGAGACAGGATTAATTATTGAGGGGTAGCTCAAAAAAGTCGCTACCTCTTGGGTAACTAGACCTTCACGCACAGGAGCAAGATGCTCCCACTGGCCAACAACTGAATCTTGACAAACTACTACTTTTAATTGCTCGGTGCGTTAAGGTTAACATTTTCAATTTAGCAACAAAGCCATTGCCATCTGTTTAATCTTCTATCTCTGGAAGCATCCAGATATCTATACCTGGACTGGGGTGGCGTAAAGCAGTATCATTTGTTAGAAAAACGGTGCATTATGCTTCTATGGCGGTTGCCAAATGCAAGGCATCTACTAAAGCTAAGTTACTCCTTTGCATACTCTCGGGCAATTTCAACTTGCTCTTCACGCAAAGATTTGACTATGAGTTATGCCAAGACCAAATCACAAGCAAAACCTTGAGACTTTCCTTGTTCGATGGAATCAAAAATTTTGATAACGCGATCGCCAAATTCTGGGTTTCCTTCCAATTAAATTAAAAAGTTGAGAGACACACCTTAATATTTCTGGGTGCATCTCCTCACAATCGAATATTTGAAGCTATGATTGATTTAGGTATTTAAAGTGACGTAGGTTTGCCAGAAATTAGACCTGTGAACCTACTTTTCTTTTTTTTGTTTGCGTTTGAGAGAAGTAGCACCTAAAGCGCCAATTAAACTTAAGCCAAAAATTAAACCTGGTTCTGGAACAGAAGTAAGCTCAACATTATCAATTAAAAGACCAGAATCAACAACAGTATCTACTGCATCTACAACCCCAAATCCTAAAGTGTAAGTTCCACTCTCAGAAAAAGTATGAGAAAAACTTTGATATCCTGTTTCTTCAAAAAAGGAGAATAGATTAAACATAAAAGAAGAGTTAGTATCAGCTAATACATCTACATTTGAAAGAGATATAAAAGAAGAGTCGTTGAAGAAAGTAGGTGTAAATTCATTTGTCAAAAAGTTAAAATCAAATGTTAGAATATCTCCTACCTTGGCAAAAAAAGTTTGCTTGATAGCAGAACCTTCAGTAGCATCAATAATATTTAATGACGAGTCCAGAGTTCCTGGAGTTAACCCTAAGAAACTTTCAATCGCAAAATCAGAGACAGCACCAAAACCATTCGTCATTAACGCATTAAAATTACCATCTGAAGGTGTTGTACCAAAACTAATATCTTGTATACTGGTGTCTCCAATGGTACTCCAGCCATTAAAGCCTTCTTCAAAACTACCATTGACAATTGCACTAGCACTAGAAACAGTAGTGAAAGTAGCAACAATTGCAGCACTGGCAGCAGCAAGGGTAATGGAACACTTTTTCAACATGATTAAATCTCCTAAGAAAATTTATTACCTGATATTGTTTCACCCCCTCTCCGAGAATTTATGCAAATTTAAATAGAAAAAATAAAAATTGCCTAAAAAGTCATGATTTTTATTGAAGCAGGTAACTTCCTGACAATTTTCTCTTCTTGAAATATGTAGCGGTTTTCAGATAAATAAATCACACACAAGAGGGCTTAAAAGCCTCAAAAAACTTAAATTTCCTATAGATATTCACCCTTGGGTTTACACAAACGATACCAGCGGAGATAATATTAAATCTAAAGCGGGGTTTGTAAAGAATTATTACTAAGTCACTCTATAAGAGAAAATAATTGTATTCTCTGGTATAAATATGCCACTTAGGTTTTTGATTGACTACGTATAATTAAGGAAAAGAAAAAATGCTTTACTCAACTTTACTCGCAGTTACTCCTAATACTTTTGCTTGGAGTCCAAAAATTGCTCTAATTATGATTCTTTGTAATATTGTAGCGATCGCCTTCGCTAAGTTTACTGTTAAATATCCTAGTGTTGGACCTGCAATGCCTGGATCTAACTTTTTTGGTGGTTTTGGTGTAGCTGGTGTTTTAGCAACTACTAGCTTTGGTCACATTTTAGGTGCAGGTGTAATTCTTGGTTTGGCAAACATTGGCTCTCTGTAACATTTCCCTTAACTATAGCCATTAACATAAAATTGTTAATCAAATTTTGATTTCTTGATGGCAACTTCCCTAAAAGTTGCTTTATTTATTTGTAAAACCATTGCGCAATAGTAAAAATCATGAAAATCAAATAAGTAGCTTTTTTATCTCTCCATTACTGTAGTCTACTAATCTTGAAAACTGCTGTATAATCAAAAACCAACATATTTTCAGTAGTTAAGGATTGACTAAATGAAGGAAAAAGTCAGAAAAAAATCTTTATCTAAATGGAGAAATA
>NZ_CEZPJD010000367.1:0-2021 GCF_983059655.1 Okeania sp. | reverse complement strand
ATAAAATTAAGCGATCGCCGTGTCTATATGTATCAAAACGACCAATTAAAAACCAGCTATCCCATTGCCATTGGTAGAGAAGGATGGGAAACTCCCACAGGTACATATAAAGTTATTCAAAAAATTCCAAATCCATCCTGGAAACATCCTTTTACTGGAGAAATAATACCACCAGGTCCTGAAAATCCTTTGGGGGAAAGATGGATTGGTTTTTGGACAGATGGCACAAATTATATAGGTTTTCATGGTACTCCCAACGAAGAAACAGTAGGACAAGCTGTCTCTCATGGTTGTGTTAGAATGCTAAACCAAGATGTACTAGCCCTATTTGAAAAAGTAGCAATTGGTACAGCTGTCATTGTCGAACCTTAAAAGAATATGAGCAGGGCTTATTAATAAATTAAGCTACTATTCAACAATTGATAATGAACAATGAATAATGAATAATTATCTTTTCTTGAAAGAAGAAGATTGAACTTAAGGAAAATATTTTCTTTCTATTTTCTTCATAAATGATAGCGTTAGCGGTAGTGAGGAACGAGCGTCAGAGGTCTTATACCAAATTAAGCAATTATCAATTATCCATTGATAACATTAGTTTCTGATAATATCTATACTATTAATAATTGAGGAGTGAAAAATGAGCGAATCTACTACAAATAAATGGCTTAGTCCTATATTTAAAATTAACAAGGGAGCATATAATTTAACAGCAATCTTCTTAACTACAGCAATTATTATATTATCTGGTCAAAAGTTATCTATAGCTTCTATTGATACAACTAATAATAATGGGCAAATAGAGAAGGAAGTTACTTTACCATTTGGTGGTTTAATGCCAAGACTGAAACGTGCTGTTAAAGACTTTCAAAAAGATTTGGGAATAGAAATAATAGAAGTAGAAAAGTTAACCCAGGTGGTACTTCGCTTAGGGGAACGACGAGTATATGTGTATGAAGGAGAAGAGGAAATAGCTAGTTATCCTGTAGCAGTAGGTAAACCAGGTTGGGAAACACCAACCGGTGAATTTGAAGTTATTCAACTGGTGGAAAATCCCCAATGGCAAAACCCCTGGACAGGTGAGGTAATGCCAGCAGGGCCAAATACTGCTTTAGGATTAAGATGGATTGGTTTTTGGACAGATGGAAAAGATACAATTGGGTTTCATGGTACTCCCACTGTAGAATCTATTGGATATGCTGCATCTCATGGTTGTGTGCGGATGCGGAATGAAGATGTTATTGCTTTATTTGAGAAAGTACAGGTGGGTACGACTGTGGTTGTGGAGCCTTAAGGAAGTCAGAAATAAAAAGTCAAAAGTCAAAAGTCAAAATGAAGAAATAAAAAGTCAGAAGTCATAAGTTACAGTACTTTCCACTGTTATCAGAAAAAATCCAGTAGGGTGTGTTAGCGGCAGCGTAACGCACCGACACCCTATATATAGTGCCTTTGCGTAAGTCCTGATAATATTACAGCACTTTCCACTGTTATGAGGTACAGTCATCGCGGGCAAGATGCCCGCACTGCAATATTTTTACCGGAAAATTGGGTTGAAAGCCTCCCCCTTCCAGGGGGACTTTGTGTTATAGTGGAAACAGCGGAAAGGTATTCAACCGCTCTAAAAACCTATAGCTACTTAACTGTAGCGTTTGCACCTTGAAAAGTAGAGTTATGGAGTTTTGTACAGTAATGCTTGTACATAGAAAAACTCTAAGCAACAAGTATCAGAGAACCAAAGTTTTTTTTAAGGTTTGAACTGTACCGTAGGGCATACGGGAACGGGCTCTTGAAATAGAGCAAACGCTTGGGGAGAGAACCATCTCTGGACTAGATGCCGCAAGGTGTTTAGTTTAAGTGGACTCATTGTTGGCGTAGCCTTGCGCTAGCAAACCAAGAATCCTGGTTTCAGGAGAATCTCCGCGCCTTTAGGCCGGAGAGTATGTCAAAATTCACTGTTTCTTCTAAGTAGGGCTTGCTGATTAAACCTAAATGTCTTTACTGATATTGGTTTTAGCCTTTTT
>NZ_CEZPJD010000366.1:0-7724 GCF_983059655.1 Okeania sp. | reverse complement strand
TGCTTTTGGGTTGCCCATACTAACTGTAGTCTATCCATGTGAAAAGCGCTATAATAACTGAAGTCCCACGAGAAGTATAGCATTATTTTTGGGAATTGGTATAACTCCTCTATAAATTCCATTTCTCCTGACTACTGTTTGCGGAGCATCCCGTAGGAAATTCTGATGCCTACCCTTACCAAAAGACTTCCATAAGCAAACCCTATTTATCAATTTTGTATTAGTTAGAGCTTGCTGATTAAATATCAAAGCATTTATAGACAAATTTTTTAGCATTTTTAGGTCTAAAAAAGTACGCAAGTTTTCAGTCTAATACCAATTTCATAAAATATTGCAAAGCGTGAGGACACAGGGAACAGGGAACACCGGAGCTGGGAACAGGGAACAGAGAAAGAAAAACATAAATATTAAAGAGGAAAAAAGGTGGAAATTTTAGAATTTATGGAATTTATAATTTTTTCTTTTAAGAAGAAATCACAAATTAAGATGTAACTGCCTTTTTTGAATTTGGTATAAAATGCTCAAAAAGTTAGCATTTTGGGAGGATTATGGCAGAAAAGTCAGGGAACGATTCTTATGACTACTTCTTCTATAATTTCAATTCCTCCTGACTTCACCGATTCACCGATTCTGGCTCCTACCCTTACCAAAAAACTTTATGAGCGCAAACCCTAGTTAGTCTATGAAAAAACCGCTATAATTGCAAACCATAAAAACTATTTTTTAACTGCCAATTTAACAGTAAATATACTCCCTTTATCCAACTTTGAATAAACTTGAATAGTTCCTCCCATTCCTTCTACCAAAGTTTTAACAATAGATAAACCCAAACCAGCTCCACCAGAACGATTTCTAGCTTCATCCACTCTATAAAAACGTTCAAAAATCTTAGCTTGTTGTGATAAAGAAATACCCTGACCTTTGTCACATACCTGAATTATTGCTTCACCATTTTCTTGAGACAGATTTAAAATAATGGGAGAACCTTCACCAGAATATTTAACAGCATTATCAATTAAATTTAGTAAAACCTGTTTCAAGCGATTGCGGTCTACCATGACTTCAATCAATGATAAATTTAGAGTTTTATCAATCTGATATTTTGATCTTCCGGACGTATTTTTTAATTTTAAACTTAATTTACTAGCAGTATAATTACAGTCTATATCATGCTCCAAATTTAAGTCTTTAGACTTGTCAATATGTGTAGATACTAGATAATTTTTTTCTGTAATAATTGAATTTTTACTACCACTAAATATTTGCTCTAGATTAACAAAATCACTTTCATTACCAAACCTCAGAATAATTTCTCGATCGCTAAATTGTTTAGCCATTTCTACTACTTCTGCTACCAAATCATTCAGTACCACCCCTTCTAAATGAAAATGAATTTGTCCACTATCTGCTCTAGCTAACTCCAGCAAATCTTTCAATAATTCAATAGTACGTTGTGCTTCCCCAGAAGCTATCGAAATAGCTTCTTTCTGAGTCTCTGTTAAATTATTACCCCTTCTCAAAAGACTCTGAAGATAACCAGAAACAATAGTCAAAGGAGTTCTTAACTCATGAGAAACATTACTTACAAACTGTCTTTGCTGTTCCCAAGAGTCAGACAACCGAGCCAACATAGTATCCAAAGTTCTCGCCAACTCCTTGACTTCACTAGGAGCGCGTTCCAAAGAAACCGTTGCTCGATCTAGAATATCAACACTAACATGATCGGCAAGTTGACTAACATGACGCAAAGGCATCAGAGAACGTTGAATATAGATAGTTATAGCCAGTGTTACTCCAATTGTTGCCAAAATACTTGCTACACTCAAACTCATTACCATCGTCACTAGCATCTTTTGATCGCGGGAAATGTCTAGAGCAATATAGAGTTTACCAATATTCATCCCATTAACTGTTAACGGACCACCACATAGCACAAAATAACGTTCATTGATTGGATATACTAAGGGCTTGGAGGGCATTTCAGCTAAAGACTTTAACACAAAATGGTCACTGTCACTCTGGAAATTTTGTGATTGAACTATCACAGTTCCTTGCTGATTTTTGACCCAAATAAATACATTGGCCAATGTTAAATTATCAATAGCTTTCTGTAAACTTTTGTTGACATACCACGTTTCACTATACATTTCAACATCTCTGGGAAAACGTTCAGCTATCTGCTCAATGTTATGCTTATGACTAACTATCAACAATTGCTGCATTTTCCAACTTGTCCACAAAGCTACACTCCCCAATCCTAATACTGAAAATAATGCAATACCTAATGTTAGGCGTGTTTGCAAAGAAGATGGATCGAGTTTCCACCGCTGTAATCTGAGATTTTTAGGCCATTTAATGATAAAATTCATTTTAAATAACTATACGTAAAAAATATTTAAACTACAATTGTCATTAACTTAGCTACAGATCCTGAGAAGACCCTGATAATTTTTATGGAGATATGCTATTGGAAATTGCTACGCTGTAATTAGGGTTTGTTGAAAAAGTCTTTTTTTCAGAGGAGGAGCCAGAATTTTCTAGGTCATGCTCCGCAAACAGCAATCCTGCAATCCAGCTAGAAACAAAAATCTATTGCACAGTTTTAGCTGTGTCAGTTTAGTAGTGACCATTAGAGAAAAGCAAATTACTAATTATTCTAATACTCCAACCAGAGTCATGAGAGTTTATAAGTGGTTTGCTGCAATAGGAGCAATAGGGAAAAACCCGATGAAACTTCGTCAAAAAACATTAATAGTTATTAGTACGGCGATCGCTAGTTTGATAGTGGTCTTGTGTATTACAGCATCAATGATGTTGTTTTATGGCTTCCAAAATTTGGCAGTAGATTACGTTTGTCTAGATGTAGCAAGGGCATTAAATACATTAGATGATGAGATGTCTAATTTATCTGTAAGGGCAAAACAGGATAGAAGATTTGCTTTATCAGAAAAGTTAGTTTATGAGAATAAACTAGAGTCCAATACTATAAACGAAGGCAGAAGGCAGAGGGCAGAGGGCAGAAGAAACTATTGGTTGGCGTATAAAACTCCATCCAATTTTAGGCTCCGTGTAGACGATGGGGTTTTATACTCAGAGGGCCGGAGCCAGAATTTTCTTCTGCCTGTTTTGAATACGTCTTACATTCTGAGCAGACCTCAGAATTACGCACTCGCTTCTCCCTCCTGCCTTCTACCTTTCCTAATTATGAGCTACCACAGTCGATCATTTTGGAGTTACTTTATTCTTTCATCGGTAATAGTAGGTCTAGTTTTTGGGATCGTTATGCTGGCACTCAGAGCCAAATTGTTAGTCTCCCGTATTTCACAGTTAAACAAAATAGTCAATAAAATAGCTTCTAGTGGAGACCTTTCAACGCGTGTACCAATGCCAGGAGATGATGAGTTGTCAAGCCTAGCTCAGACTATGAATAAAATGCTAGAAGCCTTACAAAATTCTCAACTTGAATGCCAAGACAGCGAAGAAAGATATAGACTAATGGCAGAAAATTCCACTGATATGATTTCTCGTCACTCTCCAGAAGGGGTTTTCCTTTATGTATCTCCCGCTTGTCAGAATCTAATTGGATATTCTCCATTAGAAATTGTTGGTACTCATCCAAAAGAGTTTTTTGCGCCTGAAGATATTAAAGCAATTGTCAAAGCCTATCACACTATTATTAACAATCCCGTAACTTACACTATTGCCTACCGCGTTCTTTGTCAAGAAGGTAAATATATTTGGTTTGAAACCACTGCTCGTACAATTCGCGATCCTGAAACAGGGAAAGTACAAGAAATTATTGCAGTTTCTCGTGATATTTCTGAGCGTCAACAAAGAGAACAAGAATTACAAGCAAGTGAAGCTGCTATTCGGAGATTGTATGAAATAACTTCTACCCCTTGTCAAAGCACAAATACTTTTTTTCAAGCTACAACTCAAAATAATTCTATTATCTTCTGTTTTAAAGATCGCCTCCAAAAATTATTAGAAATGGGCTGTAAAAAGTTCGGCCTAGAAATAGGAGTATTGTCTAAAATTGAAGATAATAAATATACTATTATTGCAGCTAAAACTCCAGATAATTCTATTTTGCCAGGAGAAGAATTTGACCTAGAAAAAACATTTATTTTTACAGCAATAGCAGAAAAGCCAATATGTTTTGAATCTATTCAATATTCAGGTTTTTGTATCACAGTAGATATGGCTTTTCAAATCGACGCTTATATGGGAACCTCAGTTATAGTAGGAGACTCAGTTTATGGGACTCTCAATTTCTGGAGTCCTAAAGCTCTGAATGAACCTTTTAAAGCTGTAGATAAAGAGTTATTAAAACTAATGGCTCAGTGGATAGGTGGAGAATTAGAAAGTCAACAAACCGCTAATGATTTAGCAAAAGCTAGAGATGAAGCACTCGCTGCCACTAGAGTAAAAAGTGAATTTTTAGCTACTATGAGCCATGAAATTAGAACTCCAATGAATGCAGTTATTGGCATGACTGGTTTACTATTAGATACTCCTCTCAAAACAGATCAAAAAGATTTTGTTGAGACTATTCGTAGTAGTGGTGAGACTTTACTTACACTTATTAATGATATACTTGATTTCTCAAAAATAGAATCTGAAAAACTAGATTTAGAAGCAAATCCTTTTGATTTACAAAATTGTTTAGAAGAATCTATTAATTTGTTAGCAGCAAAAGCTAGTGAAAAGAATTTAGAACTTGTCTATTTCATCGCTCCAGAAACTCCAACTACTATTATCGGAGATATTACTAGGGTACGTCAAATTTTAGTGAATCTCTTGAGTAATGCTGTTAAATTTACCTCTCATGGTGAAGTATTAGTTTCTGTTAGTGCCAGAAGACTAGAAAAACTTGAAGAAGGAAGAGGAAAGGAGGAAGAAAGAGAAAAGGAAGAAGAAAGAGAAAAGGAGGAAGAAGGAGGAATAAGAAATAAGTTGATGGAGACTCAAACCTCAGTCAATTTTCAACACCCTGTAGACGGCGGAGTATTAAACTCAAAAGAAAAAGATAATTTAAGAGCAAAAAATAACTCAGAATTTAATAATTGTAATATTTTTCCCATATATGAAATACAATTTTCAGTCAGAGATACAGGTATTGGTATTCCTGCTACTCGCATGAATCGTTTATTTAAATCTTTTAGTCAAGTTGATTCTTCTACCAGTCGGGAATATGGGGGTACAGGTTTAGGATTAGTTATTAGTAAAAGATTAGCTGAAATGATGGGTGGTCAGATGTGGGTTGAAAGCATGGGTGGAGTTGCAGGTAATCCCCCAGCAGGCTATAAACTTAATGAAAAATTAGAGTCTTTCAACGAAAGATCCGGTTCAAGTTTTAATTTTACAATAATCGCAGAATGTAGCGTTCAAACTGTCAAAGATAAATTAATTACAACTAATTATTTAGATAACAATCTACATAATTTAATAGATAAAAGAATCCTAATAGTTGATGATAATACTACAAATAGAAAAATTTTGTTGAAACAAACTGAATCCTGGGGGATGGTAGTTAGCACTGCTGAAAATGCTACTTATGCTTTAGATTTAATAGCTAAAAATCACAAATTCGATCTAGCAATTATAGATATGCAGATGCCAAAAATGGATGGTTTAACTTTAGCAAAGAAAATTCGTCAAAATCCAACTTATCGGGATTTACCTCTAGTAATTTTGACTTCTTTCGGTAGGCAAGAAATTAATATTTCTCATCAATTATTTGCAGCTATTATTAATAAACCTGTTAAACAATCTCAGCTTTATGAAGTCTTACTAAATGTTTTTTCTGGTAAAGGTATTGAAGTTAGAGTTACAAGTAATAATCAATGGAATTCTCAAACTATTCCTTTATTAGCAGAGCAATTACCGCTGCGAATATTATTAGCAGATGACCATTTAGTTAATCAAAAAGTAGCTTTGCAAATTTTACAACGCATGGGATATCGTGCTGATGTTGCTAGTAATGGTTTAGAAGTTTTAGAAGCTGTATTTAGTGTGCCTTATGATGTGATTTTGATGGATGTACAGATGCCTTTGATGGATGGCCTAAACGCTACTCGTCGCATTCGGCAAGAATATGAAAATGTCACAGAATCTTCTGAAAAAGCTTCTCAACCAAGACCTCGAATTATTGCTATGACAGCTAATGCTATGCAGGGCGATCGCGAAGAATGTATAGCTGCGGGAATGGATGATTATATTAGTAAACCAATAAAAATAGAGCAACTGATAGAAGCTTTAAGTAAAGCTAATTCTGTTGTGTCAGAAGGAAAGGAAAAATTGACTTTCCCACAATCAAATTTATCTCCAGCAACCGATCCAGAAGATAATCAAATTTTGACAGAACAGACTATTCTTGAGAGTAAGGTAATAGAAGGGTTGAGAGAAGTAGAAGCTCTAGATGAAGTCATAGATATTTATTTAGAAACTTCTCCCGAACTTCTAGAGAATATTAATATTGCCATTAATCAAGCCAATCCACTCATACTTAAAAATGCTGCTCATTCTCTCAAATCTATTAGTGGTACTCTAGGGGCAATGACTCTTTATAAAGTTTGTCAAGAATTAGAAATTATGGCTCGTTTAGCCCGTGAGTCAGGAAATTCTACTCCAGCAGAAGCAATAGAGATTTTTGCTAAGGTGAAAATTGAGTATGAAAAAGTTATTACTGCCTTGAAATTAGAGCGACAGAAATAGTAGGGGCGGGTTCTGCCTCAAGTTAATAGTGTAACAAATTATTCAGTTCAACATCTGCCCCTACAATCAATATTTCTTAGCGAACTCTTGGCTGACTGCCTCTAAAACCACTCCATCCAATAGTCAAATAACAACTAGCAAGTAATAAGCTAGTTAGACCTACTCTAACACTAGACTTAACTGCTGTTAGTTGAGAAGTTTGTTGTGCTTGTTGTTTATTTTGCTCCAATTGTTTTGTTAACTGAACGCGAATTTCTTCTGTTCTGACTTTCAAAGCATCAGGATTGTTTTTAAACTTTTCTAATTCAGCTAACTGCTCTTGGTTGAGTTGCTCTTGACTAATATATTCTTCTAATTTCTGATTATTTTTAAGTAAACTAGCTAGTGAACTTTGTCTCTGACCCAAACGTTCTTCTAATTGTTTTTGAGCTATAACAGCATCCTCATTTAGCTTTTCAACATTCTGATTACTTTCTGCTACTGCGGTACTAATATGCAAAGGAATTAACAATAAAAATATAATCCCACAAATTAAAGATAATAAGTAAATCCAGAACTTTAAGTTATTCCAACTCACTTTTGCTTGGGGTGGAGCAATACCAAGAATTTCTTCAAAGCCGTAACCACAAAACATTAAGGCTATTCCTAAAATTGGTAAAATCCCCCGTTCAATTATCTGGGTCGTGAAGTTTAGTCGCCACTCTATATCTCCTAAATTAAGAGGAAATAAGAGTAGAATAGAGTTGATGATGGCAAAAAGTACCATAATAATACCAGATAATTTAAGAAATTTGGCTGCTAGGGCTGGTACTGGACTAATATTACTTCCTTTCATAACTCCAATTTCATTATATGGTTGTCCATAATTTTATCTTGTTTGTGGCTCCAATATAGCGCTACGCGCAAGTCAAAAGTCAAAAGTTAAAAGGGCATTGCTGAATTAAGGTATGAAAGTAGGTTTATAGGGAATAGGGAACAGGGAACAGGGAACAGGGAACAGGGAACAG
>NZ_CEZPJD010000365.1:5505-7773 GCF_983059655.1 Okeania sp. | reverse complement strand
CTGACCGCTATTGCCTACTGCCAAATGAGCTGCGCACAGCGCTATATTTACCCCCTAAACAACTGCAACATTTCAACGGCTGATTTGAAATTAAACTTTAGACTTACCTGTTATCCTAATAATGATAAATCAAGCCTCTTAAAAAACTTTTCTCTTGATTTTTTCTTCCCTATATTCCTGATAAATTATCCCATTCAAATGCTGCATCAGTCGTTGCCTGTTCAACAGTTTTTTCTGCCAACATAGCAGCCTGTAAATTTTGAGAAATAATCTGTCTCAACTTATTCACATTCTTAACTGCTGGAAGTAAAACTTCTGCTTTAAGCATTTGATCGGCACTAATAATTCGAGCCTTATCTTGAGTAGAAGCATTAGAAGGAAGACTTTGAAAATAGTTATTTTCTAAAGTTTGAGTTATAGAAGGTAAAACATTAGTCTCTTGAGTAAAAGCCGTTTGATTTTGATTGTTAGTAATAAACAAAGCAAATTTCAGCGCTCGGTCTGGTAGTTTAGTATTACTAGAAATAGCTAAATTCATTAGCATCATACTCTTCTTACCAGTTTCACCTGTAATTTGAGATATAGGTTTTGAGACTTGTCCAATCTCTGGTGTATATTCAGATATTGCCTCGATCGCTTCCGACCCAGAAAACAACATAGCTATTTCTCCAGCTTGATATAAATCAATACCAGCCTGACTTCCTTTTGTCAATACTTCCTTTGGTAATAGCCCATCTTGATATAGATCGACCCAATACTTAAATACTGCCCGACCAGTTTGAGTATTAAAAGCAGCCTTTCCATCAACATCTATCAGCGTCACTCCCATCTTGCCAAAAGATTCCAGTACCTCTGACAATTCTTCTGGTAGAAAAGAAATAAAAAAAGCATACTTATCAGTTTTTTCTTTAATCTGTTTAGCCACCTCTGCTAACTCTGAATAATTTTTGGGAGGTTGCTCTAATCCTGCTTGTTGAAATAGCTGAGAATTATAAATAGTTATATTTGTTGTCGCATACCAAGGAATACCAAAACTTTTACCATTAATTTGACTAGCCTGCCAAAGGTTAGGTAAATATTGATTTTTTACCGAATCTGATAATATAGTATCCAAATTTAACCAGGCATTAGTTTCAGTCAATAGATATCCAAAACTTGAGTTAAGATTAACCACATCTGGAAGATTTTTTGCCAAAATAGCACTCTGAGTTTTCTTTTCCATCAATGACCAAGGTACATCAATCCATCGTACTGATAAATCTGGATTCTCAGTTTCAAAATCAGTAATTAATTGATTAAAATAATTCGTAAATTGAGGTTGAAGCTGTATCGTCCAAAACTTAATTTCTTGAGTATTTAAGTTAGTAGGAGAGGGAGTGGTGCAACTAATCAAAAATGTTAAAATTAGTCCGAATGTAGCAAATAACCTAAACCGTTTCCATTTAACGATGTAAAACATTTGATAAAATTTAAAAAGTTTCTGAAATATAGTTATTTTGTAATAATTTCCTACGGAATACTGCGCAAACAGCAGTCAGCCATAAGCTATTGATTTTAATTTAGGATACAAGCTTGATTAATTGTCTTACTATAAAAGTTGACTCCCTTGCCCTTAAAGTTAGTTGTTAATTTAAACACTGTCCTTAACAAGAGAGTCTTGTTGCTGTTAACGCAGTTCCGACCTAGGAAGCTAGCTGAATGTTTACGTTATTTTATTGAAACTTTGAGAGATTGTACACCTTGAATAACCAGGTCACTTCAGCTATAAGTTATTAGTTATTAGTACCTCTGACTAAAGCCAGAGGCTTGAAAATACAGAAAGGAAAATTTTTTCTTGTTTATCCTTGAAAGGAGAAGCTTTAAACATTAATAATTCGGTAAGATTTAAGGGCATTATGACCAAGAGACGAATAAGAGAAAAGCGTGCGTTGTCAAAGTTTTAAGCTTTTGATATGTCCGCACCCTTTGCTTCAACTGCTATACCCCAGCATTGTTTCCTTGGCCACCTATTGGAAAATATAGTTCAAATTCCGAAACATTTACTAATAACTGATTCAAAGCATTTCTCATAAATTAATGCTATTCTTGGAAAATAAAAAATTATAAGCAGAGCAGGTTAAAAAAAGACATTGGATTTTTAATCAAAAAACCCCTAGAGATAATGAATATAAACTTTTGAACTAATTTACAATTTGATATATAGCGCCCAAAATTTACAATGTTCTACGTTAGTTAAGAATTTTGGTAGTTATTACGAGTATTTTAATA
>NZ_CEZPJD010000365.1:0-5405 GCF_983059655.1 Okeania sp. | reverse complement strand
AAAACTAACTATACCTTAATACTTAATCAACTTATAGTATTGTTGCAAAGATTATTATCATCAACTTATCTATAGGTTCTAACATTTGCTTTAAAAAAAATCACGCTTATTTAAAAAATTAGTGTTTTACCTTTTTTGCAAACAAAAAAAACTCCCATAATGCACGGCAATTGCGAAGTTACTATGCCAGAGAAAAGCCGATGCAAAAATGCATAACTTTTAGCTCTAGTTATGAGAAATTAAAAAAACATATTTGTACAAATAAAAATCAGGAGAACTATGGTTAATTACTTAAAAAACTTGTTTAAAAAAAAGCAACCTGGAATAGGAATAGAAATAGGCCCAGAAAGAATTAATATTGCTGAAATTCGTAAACAAGGAGATAAATTAAAGTTAGTAACCCTTGCCACAGTAGAAGTACCAGAAGACGTATTTTTAGAAGGTCAAATAGTTGATGCCCCTACAATATCAGAGCTAATAGAGTCAATTATAGAAGAAAATAATATCAAGACCAGAAGAGTAGCAACAGCAATTCCCGGCAGAGAAGCAGTAACTCGTGTAATACCTGTACCAGCAGAATTAAACGACCAAGAATTGCAAGATTATATGAATCAAGAAGCAGGATTATACTTACCATTTCCTAGAGAAGAAGCAGACGTAGACTACCAAAAACTAGGAATAATAGTCGATCCAAATGATGATTTAGAAAAAGTACAAGTAGCCTTAGTAGCAACTAGAAAAGAAGTAACAGATAGCTACATAGAAGTATTCACCCAAGCAGGATTAGCAATAGATGTTTTAGAAGTAAGTAACTTTGCCTTAATCCGAACAGTAAAAGACATACTTCAACAATATGGACCCCAAGAAGCAACAGTAATAGCAGATTTAGAATTTGACAGTACTGAACTTGCTATCGTAGTAGATGGAGTACCCCAATTTAACCGGACAATTCCCATTGGTACCTATCAAATGCAATCTTCCTTAAACGAAGCAATGAACTTACCTCCAACCAGAGATACTACCGAACTACTAGGAATGACCGTTCCAGTATTAGATACAATGGGAGTCACAGGAAACGAGCCAAACCCCGGAACTAATGCCTTACTAAAAGTATTAGCAGAATTAGGGGATGAACTACGACGCTCAATAGATTTTTATCTCAATCAATTTGAAGATTTGGAGGTGGCACAATTATTATTAACCGGATCGGGTGCAGCAATAGGACAAATAGATGACTTTTTTATGCAACGTTTAAGTTTACCCGCGTCTAAAGTCGATCCAATAGAAACTTTAGCCCTAGAAATAGAACAAGAAATTCCACCAGAACAACGTTCCAGTCTAGGAGTGGTATTAGGTTTAGGATTAAGAGAGGTTTAAATTAACTATGTATGGCTTAGATATAAATTTTCTAAACGATCGCCCAGAATATAAAAAAGATATTCCCAAACCAGTAATTGATGGGCCATCACTAGAAGACCCCAGACCAATCCTGATTGGGGCAGCAGTAGCAGTGGCGGTTAATGGTCTAGTTGCTGGTGGGTGGTTTTATCTCAATCAAGTAAACACCAAATTACAAGCAGACTTAGACAAATTAAATGCCGAATTGAGCAAACTAAACGCCCAAATTAAAGATATAGAAGCAATCAAAGCAAAAACTAAAACATTCAAAGCAGAAGCAAAAGCCTTAGCAACAGTTTTTGACCAAATTAAACCATGGTCCGCTTTATTGGGAGAATTTGGCACCCTCATACCTAGCGGGGTCAAAATATCTGGCATAGAACAAAAAGAACCAAAAATAGTTGCTCCAGCAGCACCCCCAGCAAATGCTCAAAAGGGGGATAAACAAGAAGAGGCAGCAGCACCCCCAAAACCAACAGCAATTGTATCATTTTCTGGAACTGCTGATTCTTATGGCCAAGTCAATGACTTCTTATTGCTCCTGCAAAATTCTCCCTTTTTCCAAGGAGAAAAAACTAGACTAATTAGTGCTACCAAAAAAGCCAATCCAACCAGACTAGAATTACAAGAATCTAGGTCAAGTTTAGCCCCGGATATACCAGAATTACCACAAGTAGTTGAATATAAAATAGAAACAAACCTCAGCCCTTTAGGTGCATCAGAATTATTACCTCAATTAAAAAGTCAAGGAGCAATTGGATTAGTAGATAGAATAGAAATACTAACAGAAAAAGGAGTATTTTAAAAATGGTAGTAGCAAATGAATGGAATCCAGAATTAGAAGAACAAGAGGAAGTAGGGGGTCCGAAAATATTCGGTATTTCACTCAAAGACCCCAGATTTCTCGGAGTAGTTATTGGCGTTGTCGGATTAGGAGCAGCAGGGTTCTTAGGATATAATCAGCTCAAACCAGCAATTGAAAAAAGTGCTGCATTAAGAACAGAAATAGAGACAGCACAAAACACTATAAAAGAACAGAAAAAACAAATAAAAGAACGACCAAAAGCAGAAGCAGAAATGGTAGAAGCTGAGAAACAAAGAGAAGACGTAACCAGCTTATTTGCCAGTGAAAAAACTATGAAAACTCTGCTGTACGATATGAATAAGCTGATCGATCAAATTAATACAGGTATTAGTGATGAAGACCGACAAGCAAAAATGATTAAATTTCAACCAGTTGAGTCAAAAGATGGCAACTATATAGTTAATGATAATTCATTAGGACCACTGGTAAATGGTAAATTAAAGCGACGAGAATTCAAAGTAGAATATGAAGGAACTTATGCCCAAACAAGAGCCTTTATGATTGCTTTAGAGCGCATGCAAACATTACTTGTAGTAAAAAATTTAAGAACTAAACTACAGCAAGGAAATCAAATTATCGAAGTTGAATGGAGACAAAATAGATTTGTACCAGTCAGCCAACCAGAAAGTAGACTCAGAACATCTTTTGATATGCATGCTCTGTTGGCCTTAAGCGAACAAGAATCATTGGCCAAACCAGAACCAGCGAAACCAGAAGAACAAGAAAAGAAAAATTAACATAATTTGCCAAATATTATGGTATTGTACGTTGTTATATTTATGTAAATTTTAAGAGTTAGTGGCTTGGAAGGGTGGGGAAACTAGAAAGAAGAAAAAATTAAAAAGCGACAGATCCAAAGCTTTGGATAAGGACCTATCAGAGAATGTTGAAAGAGTTCGAGTCGCTATCAATTTTAATTTAGCGGTGAGACGAGGCGTATAAACTGCGCGGGAAACCCATAATCGAGTGCCCCAATGCGAATTTCAAGCTGCTAATTAATTGAGGGGTAGTGAATCAATATATTATTATAACTAATACTATATTGAATCCTAATATAGAAGGATAGATAGTTATTAATGTTTGATTTTTCAACTTTGATTCCCTTAATGATTACTTTAACTTACCAATACAAACTTAAGCTAAACAAACAACAAGAAACTGAAATAAACCAGATTCTTGATGTTTGTAAAAGTGTGTATAATTATGCTTTAAGAGAGCGTAAAGATTGGTTAAGTTCAAGAAAATCACAAATTAATAGTTGCTCAATCCTAACTGAATATATTATCCCTGCCGATACTCCTTATCCTAATTACAATTATCAAGCTAAAAGCTTGACAATAGCTAAGAAAAATCATCCTAGATTAAGGTCAGTTTCGGCTAAGAGCCGACATGAAAATGCTCAAGTTTTACAACAAACTTTAAAGACTTTAGATAGAGCATTTTATGAGATGAAGTATCTTGGTAAAGGCTTCCCTAGATTTAAGAAAAGGATGAGAAGTTTTGTCTTTCCTGCAATGCTGAAAAATTGTTTAAGCAATAGCAGAGTTAAACTACCTCAATTGGGCTGGGTTAAGATTAAACAAAGTAGACCATACCCAAATAATTTCCAAGCTAAACAAGCTAGGATAATCAAAAAAGCTACTGGTTATTATTTGATGATTAATTTTACTTCATCAGAGTCAGTACCAGAGAATCCCATAGGCAATAAGTCATTAGGTATTGATGCAGGAATAGAAAGTTTTGTCGCTACTTCCACTGGAAAATTAATCAAATCTCCTAAGTTTTTGTTAGGTCAACTACGCGAGCTTAAATTACTGCAAAGAAGACTTAAGAAGAAAATTAGAGGTTCAAATAATTGGTTAAAACTTCAGAAAAAAATAGCTATATTACATGGAAAGATAGTTAATAATAGACGAGATTGGCATTTCAAACTAGCTCATCAACTTTGCGACTGGGCAGATAATATTTTTGTTGAAGATATTAACTTCAAATCTTGGTCTAGAGGTATTGTTAGAAAACAGTCTTTAGATTCTGGTATCGGTCAATTTATTAATGAAATATTACCTTATATATGCTGGAAAAGAGGTAAGTATTACGCTAAAGTTGACAAAAATTATACTTCTCAAGAATGTCCTAAATGTGGGCAGATTGAAAAGAAAAAACTTTCTGATAGAAAGCATAATTGCAGCCATTGCAATTATCAAGAAAATCGCGATGTAGCTGCTGCAAAAATAATTAAGAATAGAGGATTGATAGCGGTAGGGCATACCGTTAAAGAAAAGCGCACCGCCTGCGCTGAGGTTTCCTCAGCGTAAAGACGGAGCAAGAAAGCTTGGGTCGATTGCCTCTTAGGGGTACAACTCAACTTGTTTGATTTGTTATCTAGTTAAGAGTTTTTGTTCGCGTAGCGTTGCGTCAGCAAAGCAAGAATCACCCGTTATAATCTCTGATTTAATGGGCGAGTGTCAAACTCTAGCCAAACCCATAAAAAACGACGGGAGGGAGTTGGCCAGGCGAATTTACCCTGGTTGAATAACGACAAGCGGGTTTTAACCCGAAGTGAAAATCTGCTCTGAAAGTAAGCTCACAGATAGATTATTGTATACATCTAGAAGTCTGTTGACAGGCTAGAAGCAAAAGTGGATTTGTCCCTTTTACAGTGTTTTTTTACATAAAATCCAGGGTATTTCAACCTCTGGAGATATCAAACCAAAATTTTCCTAATCATGGCCTAGTGTGGAGTGAGGACAGTGAAACAGCAAATTCAATTTAGTAGTGGACTGTTAGGTGGAGTCGCTGCGCTAATCATAGCCCAGACACCAGCTTTTGCAGTTACACAAATTACCCAAGTTCAGTTAAGTTCCGTAGAAGGGGGCATGAACATCGTCTTAATGACAAACAATGGCGATCGCCCCGAAGTTTTCTCAGTAAATAGAGATAACTCTTTCGTTGCAGACATAATCAATGCTCAACTCAGCATTCCCGAAGGCAACAAATTTCGGAAAGATAGTCCAGCACCCGGCATAAAATATGTAGAAGTAATGCAGGTAGATGCCAATAGCGTGCGGGTAGTAATCCAAGGCACAGAAGGCCCTCCCAGAGGCAGGATTATCCAAGGGGGAGGCCGAGGAATTGTTCTGAG